>CAILUH010000001.1 GCA_903837335.1 uncultured beta proteobacterium
GGCAAACATCAATAAAGTACTTAATGAGGTAAACCAGAGATCGACATTATTTGTCTTAGCCATTGCGCCAAAACCCAGCATACCGGCGAACAGTACCATTGCGGGAGCACCAGAGGCATACCGAAAGCCACTCCAAAAGGCCTCCTTACGATCAGCAAAACGGGCTTGGCCATTTTCATTGAGCTCTTCAGAGCCTGGCGTCAGAAAGGGTTGTGGGGTTTGTGGCGGGGGTGCAACAGCAGTCATAAGCTAGATTGTAGGTTCTACTTGTAAAGCCCACTGAATATGTTCAAGCACTAAATCATCCGCACCATCTAAAGCATTTGTCAAAGCAAATCGTATTTCAGCACACTCGTTCAAACTTAATGCCGAATTAGCCAGCGCATTCCCCATGGCTACAGCTAAATTACGCCGCCAGCGACTATAACCAATCCGCCGAATTGCACTCCCTTCATGTCGCTGCTCAAACTCGGCTTCAGTCCAAGTCCATAATGCTAATAAACTTTGCTCGCCTAAGCCATGGCGTTCTACAAAATCAGGCACGCTAGAACGTTTAGCAAATTTATTCCATGGGCAAATTAATTGGCAATCATCACATCCGTAGATACGGTTACCCATCGGTCGCCGAAATTCAAGCGGAATGGAGGCGGGATTTTCAATTGTTAAGTAGGAAATACATTTACGCGCATCAAGCTGATACGGCGCAGTAATTGCTTGTGTGGGGCAGACATCAATGCAAGCGGTGCAAGTGCCGCAATGCTGGACTTCCTCAGGGTCAACGGGTAGAGCAAGATCAACTAAGATTTCACCGAGAAAAAAGAAGGATCCCGATTCGCGATTTAAAAGTACAGTATGTTTACCACGCCAACCTAAACCCGCTTTACGCGCAAGCTCTACCTCCATTAAAGGTGCTGAATCGGTAAAGACGCGATACCCAAAAGGACCGATGCGGCTTTCAATTGCTTTGGCAAAATCATTTAACCGGCTACGTAAAACTTTGTGATAATCGCGCCCCCGGGCGTAAATCGAAATGACTCCGGCACGCGGGTCGGCTAATTGCCGCCATTCTTGGTCTATGTCATGATCGTCAGGCAGATAGTTCAAGCTGACACAAATAACACGAACTGTGCCAGGCAAGAGTAATTTTGGGTCGGCTCGCAAAAGTGCATGACGACTCATATAATCCATATGTCCGTGGCGACCTTCAGCTAACCAGTGATGTAAGCGCTCTGTGGCCTCGCCGAGGTAGGTGTCGGTAATACGCAAACGGTCAAAGCCAAAAATAGTGGCTTGTTCACGTAACCATGCAATATTCATATCAAAGTACACATTGAATCAATTAAGTAAACATTGTAGGCAGGAAAGCGAAACGGGTGATCTAGCTAGATCCCTAGGCCAAGCGCTGGCTCAATATTTCCAGGAATTTCCTGGCGGACACCTTAATCTGGCACTGAGCGGAGAATTAGGTGCCGGTAAAACTAGCTTTGCCCGCAGCCTCATTCAATCCATGGGGTATCTGGGTAAAGTAAAAAGCCCGAGTTATACCTTGTGTGAACCCTATTCGATCGCGGTAGCGCAACACTTGATTGCTTTGCATCATTTTGATTTATTTCGCATGCGTAGCGCATTGGAATGGCAAGAGGCTGGTTTTGCTGATTTATTTACCGCGCCCGGCCTTTGTTTAGTTGAATGGCCAGAAAAAGCGGGGGAGACCCTGCCCGTCTTTGATCTCTCTATTGCGCTCAAAGCGCGGCAAGCTGAATGTGAACGCGACATTGATATCACTGCGCACTCTCCCGCAGGGCAAAGCATCTTATTAAAGCTTGAAAGCCTAAGTTAAACGTGATGGCTAAAACTTCTTCAGTTAATCAGATGAAGCGTCGCACCTTAAGACGGTCTGCTAAAGCAGTTTTAGGCTTGGGGGGAATGCAAAAGGTGGGATTCTTAATTCTGCTGGGCGTCAATGAAATTGCCTACGGCGCCAAGATTATGGGAGTACGAATTTGGCCATCCGAAGATTACACTCGTATTACCTTAGAGTCTGATACATCATTGCCAATTACGCAACAGATGCTAACGAATCCCGATCGACTAGTGGTTGATGTGCAAGGATTAGAACTAAATTCCACCTTAAAAGATTTAGTAGCTAAGGTGAAGCCTAATGATCCTTATGTGTCACAAATTCGGGTTGGGCAATTTCAGCCCAATGTAGTGCGCTTGGTGTTTGACTTAAAAGAGCCTGTTAAGCCACAAATTTTTACCCTTGACCCAGCTGCGGAATACCAGTACCGCATGGTCTTTGATCTGTATTCAGCCACCCCACCCGACCCCTTAATGGAGTTAGTTAAAAACAGTGCTCGCAAAGAAAAAGCCCTTGAACAATTCAATGCCCAGCCCGATTTAATTGCTGAGTTTGCCAATAAAGAATTACCGCCCAATAAAAATTTGGCTTTACCAAATAAAGAAGCTGGCAATAACCGCTATAAACGCTTAATTACTATTGCTATTGATCCCGGTCATGGCGGCGAAGATCCCGGCGCTATTGGAGCTCGAGGTTCAAAAGAAAAACAAGTGGTACTAGCAATCGCCAAGCGCTTAAAAGAGAAAATCGAAAATGTCCCCTATATGCGCCCCTACCTCACGCGAGATGGCGATTATTTTGTGCCACTCGGGGTGCGAGTTCAGAAGGCCCGCCAAGTACAGGCAGATTTATTTGTCTCAATTCATGCTGATGCATTTATCCAACCGAATGCCAAGGGGGCCTCGGTATTTGCGCTCTCGCAACAAGGGGCTTCAAGTACTGCTGCCCGCTGGATGGCTAATAAAGAAAATGCCTCTGATTTAGTAGGTGGCATCAATATCAAAACTAAGGACCCTCAAGTAGCCAATCTTCTCTTAGATATGTCGACAACTGCACAAATTAAAGACTCCATGCAAGTAGCGCAGGCCATACTTCAACAAATTGGTGGGTTTGCCCCCCTACATAAAGGCAAAGTAGAGCAAGCCGGCTTTGCCGTCTTAAAAGCACCCGATATTCCCTCTATTTTGGTAGAAACAGCCTTCATTAGCAACCCAGAAGAAGAAGCCCGACTGAATGATGAGGCCTACCAGGATCGCATTGCCGACGCCATTTTGAAGGGAATTAAAGACTACTTTGCTAAAAATCCACCCGTGGCGAGACGCGTTAACTCCTGATTCATTGGGGTTGGTAGCGATCTTCAAGATGTCCCGCCACAAATTGCTATAATTTCTTTCTTTCTGGGTCGGTAGCTCAGTCGGTAGAGCAGCGGACTTTTAATCCGTTGGTCGTGGGTTCGAATCCCGCCCGACCCACCAGCATTACTAAGCCTCACTTTTGCGGGGCTTTTTTATTTTCCAAACACACATTAAGCATGGACTGTAATTCTCATGCCTAAGGCACCAAGAA
>CAILUH010000002.1 GCA_903837335.1 uncultured beta proteobacterium
AAGGTATCTAAGGTGGTCTTCACCCAACCATGCAAAGCTAATTCATGTAATTTATACAACGATAAATACATCATTTTAGCAAACATTCCCTCAATCATGATGGAGCCGCCAATTAGGCCGCCCATCATATTGCCGACCGTACTAAATTTACCCAAGGACACCAAGGAACCAAAATCGCGGTAGTGGTAGGGCTGCAACTCCTTACCAGCTAAATACCGTTGAATTTGCTGGAATAAATGATTAGCTTGTTGGTGGGCTGCTTGCGCTCGCGGGGGCACCAAGCCGCCCTGACCGCCAGGCGCTTGCGGCCATGGGCAAGCAGCACAATCACCCATGGCAAAAATATGCGGATCGCGGGTGGTTTGCAGCGTGGGTAAGACCAGTAACTGGTTAATGCGATTCGTCTCTAGACCGCCTATCTCTTTTAGAAATTCAGGTGCTTTTACGCCTGCAGCCCAAACAACTAGCTCAGCTGGCAAAATTTGGCCGTTTTCGAGCTGTACGCCATCGGGCAAAACAGCGGCTACTTTCGAGTTGACATAAACATCAACACCCAGATCTTTTAATAAAACTTCGGTAGCCTGCGATAAGCGCACAGGCAAGGCGGGCAAAATTCGGTCTGCTGCCTCAATCACATTCACTTTTAAATCTTTATTCGGATCAACCCGGTCTAAACCATATGCCACGACTTCGCGTGTGGTGCGATAGAGCTCAGCCGCCAATTCAACACCGGTTGCACCAGCACCAATAATGGCAACATGGAGTTGTCCTGCTTTGAGCGGGGTCTTTTGTGCTTGTGCACGAATACAGTCATTTAACATCCGCGTATGAAACCGTTCAGCATCTAATGGTGATTCGAGTCTTAAGGCATATTGCGCTACGCCGGGAGTGCCAAAATCATTTGTTAGACTACCCACTGCAAGTACCAAAATATCGTAACGCAATTTACGCGCGCCCATAATTTCATGGCCGGCATCATCTAAGAATGGATTGAGAAAAATAATTTGTTGTGCACGATCCAGGCCAGTCATTTCACCAATACGGTATTCAAAATGATGCCAATGGGCTTGCGCCATATAGTCAACTTCATGCTGACTTAAATCCATGCTGCCAGCAGCAATTTCGTGCAGCTTTGGTTTCCAAATATGCGTGCGGTTTTTATCAACCAGAATAATGCGCGCCTTACCTTTACGACCTAGGCTATTACCAAGTCGTGTGGCTAACTCGAGGCCGCCAGCGCCGCCGCCCACGATCACAATCTGCTTCACTTGCTATTCAACTAACCGAAGGGGCCATTAAGACGAACGGTATCCCAATTTAAGACAATGGCAATACTCACCCAAATTAAATAAGGCAGCATTAGTAAACTCGATTTTGGCGAGTAATGACGCGTAGTGTAAATAATTGCAAATACCGATAGCCATAAAAGACTTGACTCATATAAAGCCCAATCGGGTCGCTCTAAACGAAAATACAAAAAACTCCAGAGTAAATTACAGAGCCCATTGAGTACAAATAAAAGGGTTAGGTGGCGCACCGCTGTTGGAGCGGGATTTCGATCCCATGCGATGACCCAGGCCGTGCCAGAAAAGATAAATATAGCCGACCAGATGGGCCCAAATAACCAATCGGGCGGTTTCCAAAAGGGTTCCTTGAGGGCGTGATACCACGCATCTAAATTAGTTGCCCAGCCTCCTAAAATAGCTACGGATAGCCCCCAAATAAGAGCAACGAGAACCGGTTTCCTAATCATAGTCATAACTTACTTTACACCTTTAGCAAATGAACTTTAGACCTTAATCAACCCAAAAAGGTGCGCCAGATCCTTAAAGAAGATGCGGATATGGGCCAGGGGATCGCGTTTTGCTAACTTTTTATTCATATACGCGTCAAAAGTGAGTTTTTGAACATCCTTATCTTCGCAAATTTTGACAAAGCGCTCGCGCCGTTTATCGCTGATATACCAAAACCATTGCATGATGCCCAATACTAAAAAAACTTTGCCATGTTCGCGCATAAAACGCTTACGCGCCTTGGTTAGACTCTTGGGATTATTGGTCAACAAGAGTTCACTCACTGACTCGGCCGCTAAGCGACCGCCAACCATGGCGTAATAAATACCCTCGCCAGAGGCTGGGGCAACTACACCAGCGGCATCGCCAGCCAACACTACATCGCGATTGTTATCCCATTTTTTTAGCGGCTTCATCGGTAGGGGCGCACCTTCATGACGCAGCATTTCTATATTTTCGAGGCCAGTCATTTTTTTTAAGTCGGCAACTGCACTGCGCAAAGAAAATCCTTTGTCTGCACTACCGGTGCCAATACTCATCGTCTTACCGTGGGGGAAAATCCAGCCGTAAAAATCTGGGGAGATCGCACCTTGATAAAAAACATCACAGCGTGAACCATCAAAATCTGCCGGTGGAAGATCGGGTGTACGCACAATTTCATGATAAGCAAAAACATATTCAACATCTTTAGCGCTGGGAATAGCAGCCCGACCGACGCCAGATTTAGCACCGTCAGCACCAATAATTGCCTTTGCCTTCACGGCCATCGAGGTATGCGGCTCATTTTTATTGCTGGAGCGAACCAAGTAGTGAACAATACTAATCCCATCGGTATCGCGTGATAATTTTTCAAAGTTACCAACGCGCCGTTCACAACCATCATTAGCTGCGCGGACTCGAAGCCACTCATCAAATTGATCACGATCGACCATTCCCACAAAGCCACCTTCTATCGGTATATCGACTTTATTATTTTTGGGGGAGATCATGCGTGCCGACTTTGCTTTCGCAACCAAGAGTACATCTGGAATCTCAAAATCTTTAATGAGTCGCGGCGGTATTGCACCCCCACACGGCTTGATACGCCCAGCTCGATCAAGCAATAACACCTTATGACCTAAGCGCGCCAAATCGCCTGCGGCAGTTGCGCCTGCTGGGCCGCCGCCAACGACGACAGCGTCAAAAAGTTCATATGTGCTCATACTTTTATCCTTCGGGAATTAATGCAAATTAGACACAGCAAATGCGCTGACCATCATTCCAGCAACAAATAGGGGGACACCAAAACCACTTAAAAATAAGGCCCGCTTAATGGGGTCGCGCAAGAAATACAACATCATCACCAATTGGCCCAGCATTAACATCGCAATAGTAAGTGCCCGCCAAGGCATATTCCAGGCCAACAAAATGAGTGTTACGCAGGCCTGTGGAAACAACATCAGACTACAGGCATTGATTGCTGCACCGCGCACGCCGAGCTGAACGGGCAAAGACCGCACACCCATTTTGCGATCCCCTTCGATAGCCTTGAAATCATTCAAGGTCATAATGCCGTGGGCGCCAAGGCTATACAAAAGTGCTAGTAGGATGGATTGCTTGGCTGGCATGGCATCGCCCATCATTACTGCGGTACCGGTGAACCAAGCAATACCTTCATAGGCAAGCCCACAAGCTGCATTACCCCACCATCCATTTTGTTTCAGTCGCAAAGGTGGAGCGCTATAAGCCCAAGCCAAGAACAAGCCAACCAGGGTGGCAATAAATGCCCAGGGGCTAATGTAATAACCGAATAATGCAGATAACCCAGTCCAAATGATGGCTAGATAAAGCCCCCAATAGCCCGGCATTCTGCCAGAGGGAATAGGTCTTTGCGGCTCATTAATAGCGTCAACATGACGGTCAAACCAATCGTTAACTGCCTGGCTTGCTGCACACACCATCGGTCCAGCCAAAATAATGCCGGCTATTAAGATGGGCCAATGTCCAGAAAAAGGGACGCCGGCCGCAATTGCGCCGCAAGCAAACGCCCACATCGGTGGAAACCATGTGATGGGTTTTAAAAGCTCAAGGGCGGCACTGCCCGAAGGCCAAGTACGACTGAGGTTCATAGGTGCTAAGCGCGAAAGCTCCATCTCCACAATCCTTCAGAGCTAATGGGTAGCACCAGCAAAATATGTTCAAGAATGGCTAAGGACAACAAAGTTCCTAAGATCGTGCATGAGGTAATTTGATAAGGGCTTGCACCAAGCGCAAAAGCAGCTTGCCAAATGGGTACTACGACTAGGGTCGCAGCGATTACCGAAACCGGCAATAAAGGATTCATTAAGCTGCGCGAAAAATAGCTATGAATATATTTAAGGTGGCTCGGTAAAAAATTTTCATTGAGATTAAGCACCCCTAAAAATAAATTTAGCTTCGCACTTTGACGCATGATCCACAAAATCATAAAGGTCCAAAAAGCCGTTTGATTTACGCCGCCCCAACTGGCTACCGTTACCACAAGTGCTAATACGATCAGTGCTATTTCATGATGTTGAATCGTTTGAAAAGCATAGCCAACTTTTTTCCACCCCTTAGCCTCGGGTGGGCAAGCAATACGGCGCGGCCCAGTAATAAAACCCAATAAAAAACCAATTTCCTGCCAAGCCCATACCAATAATGCACAGGCAAAACCACAATACGCTGCAGCTACGGTATCCATTGAGCTACTTGTTTTAATTCCAACGATGGCAAATAACATCACGCAACCACTTAACCAAAAAGTGCTCTGATACGTTGTCGGGGCACGTTGGTTTAAAAATAAAATAATACCGGTCCCAAACCACCAAGCAAAAATGGTAAAAAAGATTGGCCAGAGATAAATGCTCATGATTAGTTTGAATTACTTACCAAGTAGGTACCATTCGCACTGAACTAGGCAAGGTATTGTCGTTAACGGGTAAAAAATAGACGCGAATAAACTCAATGCCGACTTGAGCACCAAGCCATGCAACATGCACTTTTTTAAACCAGGATGTTTGTTTTTTTACTGCCTCCATCCGGGTAAACAGTACCAACATGCGCTCTAAGCCCTTATAAAAACGGGGATCGTCGAGATTTAAGGTCACCGGAAAAACTTGCTTGGTAATTTCATTCGTAATTTGTAGCACTTGGCGATCATAGTCGGCGGGGGAAATCTGTAATGCCTTATATAACTGTGGGCGCGCATGATCACGGACGTACATCGTGGCATAGACTGCCAAAATAAAGAAGCGAATCCAATATTTATTAATGCCGGTGAGTAATTTCGGATTTGCCCGCATGATTAAGGCGAATGATTCGCCATGACGAAACTCATCATTACACCATTTTTCAAACCATAAAAATATGGGATGAAAACGTAACTCTGGCTTACGCTCAATTTGCCTAAAAATCGTAATGTAGCGAGCATAGCCAATTTTTTCCGAAAGATAAGTAGCGTAGTAGATAAATTTCGGCTTGAAATACGTGTATTTTTTCGTTTTCGCTAAAAACCCTAAATCAATGCCAATGCCAAAGTCTTTGAGCCACTGATTAATAAATCCTGCATGGCGGCTTTCATCGCGTGCCATATAACCAAATAAGGTGCGCATATCTTCATTTTTTACTTTACGCTTAATTTCGGCATATAAAATACAGCCTGAAAATTCAGAAGTAATTGAGCTGATGAGAAAGTCAACGAATTCATCGTATAGCTCTGGATCTACTTTTGAATAGTCTTTGTCCATATCGGCAGGACGCTGGAAGTGATCGTTATTGGTATCGGCCTCGTACTCCACCATCAGTGCATCCCATTCACGCCGCAAGCTATCGATCTTGACGCGGTCAATTTCAGCAAAGTCGGTGGTATAAAACCGTGGGCTTAAAACTGCATCTTCAAGTGCCCGCTCGGTCGATGAATTTAACGGCGCTGTTTTGCGCATTTGTGAGCCGAGTAAGGTCTCCACGCTATCCATTTTGACTTGCATTATTTTTGCTCCTTAACTGGGATTGTTAACATCCGTAGAAAATTTTCAGCATTGATCGGCCCGAACGAATCCAAATCAACCTTACGTTTCGTGACTGGGTCAACCAGGCTTAGACGGCCATCGGTATGGCCAATTAATTCAAAAGGCCTTGCGCCATCAAAACCTTCACGCTTACGCTCTTGAGCCAAGCCGCGTAAAACTCCCCTAACAAAGCCACTCTCACCAACGACGCTATCAATTTGCTGGCCACTCGTAAATTCAATTACTGCGATCGAGCCATCGGCACGATCCTCAAAGCGTAATTGGCGCATTTGTTGGGTGGGAGCGTCTGGCTCACGAATATCGCGCCCCTGCAAGCTGATCGAGGCAACCCAAGTAAAAGTGAGCAGTATGACTGAAAGTACTGCAATTCCCATGCCTTTAGGAATTAATTTTGGCTCTAAGGTCAGTCTCATGCTACTTGTTCTTCTACTGCGAGTGCGGTAAGTGAGTCGCCAGCTTGGAAATGACTAATGGGATGATCGGCATGCACAGCCTGCCATGCACGCGTAAGTTGCTGAGCAACCACAGCGACATTGGGAATACTACGCAGCATGGGCTCAGGGTGGGCAAAATACCATGGACGTGCGTGCGGCCATAAATGAAAATAAGCAATTTTGTCGCTAGCAGCTAATTGCAAGGGAATATTACCGGTACCATCAGCAAACTCATGTATGTCAGCACGGACAATACGTTTGAAAGGTAAATTAAAAGTGACTGTCAGCACAATGCCAACTCGCATTACTACGCGCTGCGTAGT
This sequence comes from uncultured beta proteobacterium, assembly GCA_903837335.1. Taxonomy (GTDB): domain Bacteria; phylum Pseudomonadota; class Gammaproteobacteria; order Burkholderiales; family Burkholderiaceae; genus Polynucleobacter. The sequence continues at coordinate 6,579 of CAILUH010000002.1, forward strand.
AATGGTGTAAACCGTCGTTTGCGCAGATAAATACGCTAAATATGCGACTAAACCCAAGCCCAGAAAAGATAAGACTATCACCAAAGTAATACTTCCCAATTCAGCTAACCAAGTAACATCGCCTAGCGCCACTGAAATAAATTTAGCGAGAATAATCAAACCAAAATAAGCACTTAAAGCGGGCAAGTGGAAAGCATGACGCGCTAATGAATACCAATTAGGGCTGCCCTGCCATAAAATTTCCTCGCCAACTGGCAAGGCTTCTGGCAAACCATAACTAGACTCGAATTCATGCTCTGGCGAGCGGTGAAGCAAATTCATATTAAGGGCTCTCTCCGTTCAGGGGTCGCATACAAGGTTCCTGCGCCGTAATAGGCCATCACCCGCTCTTCTTCAAGCATGGTAATTTGATCCTGACTTTTTATTGCCGGCACTTCTGCAAACTGATTCCCTAAGATGGACTCAACTGCGATTTTCTTGCTCTGCACCCGTGCAAAATTCATGGGTAGCATCACCTTACGACTCCCATTTTCGGGGGTAGTTTCTAATTCAAGGTAACGGATTACCATCTCAGCACGGTCAACCCAAATCTCTTTAATCACACCGCCGCGGGCGCCATCAGCACCAACAACAGGCAAGCCACGCGGATCGATATCGGGTTTTGCTACCGCAAAACCAGGCAAAATTCGCATGGGCACAATAACTGGCTGGCCCTCAAAAGTAACGTCGGGATAGTCAGGGCGATTGGCATAGGAACCTGGACCAACAGCGGCTAACATGGGGTTGCCAATGGGTTCCAGTGGAGCGCCATTAAACCGATGCGCGGGTCGCGCATTGCGAATAATGTCTAGTGGCTCTGCACGCGGATTGACGATATCACCATGAAATTGGGTTTTATAGATTTTAGGGGCAGGCATGCCAATTAAACCTGGATTACGCCTTACCTTGCCGGCTTGGTCATACTCTAAAGGAAAGCCTTCGCGCTTACTTTCAAGTGTGAGGTAATAAATTAAGCCGAAAAAGAATGCCCAAAATACATAAAGAATTAGCTGCGCTAAATCAACGTATTGTGTAATTGCTCCGGTTCCCATAATCAATTTCCTTTTAATTAAACAAACTTACAAACATCAACTACCCTGGTAATTCAGCTAAACCAAATTTTTTTTCAACTGCACTTTCTACAGTCGTCTTGGGCGACCGATAAGCGACTAATGGCCCAAGTACAACTAAAGTAGCAAATAGTAAATAAAACTCGATGTGGTACACAAAGCTATACCCAGTTGCGCTCGAGTCGAGGGCAGAACCTAAAATGCCCGATTGGGCTAAGCTTGAAATCAAATCGCGAATCAGGCCGCCTAAAGCAATCGCCAAGCCTGCCGCAGTCGCTTGTACCGCTCCCCACGCTCCCAATACCAGCCCATTCATATCGTCGGTTTCAAATGACATTGCTGCCGTTAAAGTGCTGACAGAAAATAAACCGCCGCCAAAGCCAATCAGGAAAGCACCGCAACGAAACAGCAAAGGTGACTGCAGAGGCTCAGAAAAAATAACACAAGTAAACGCGAGAATTCCTAATAGTGTGCCAACCGCAGCTAAGCGATAAGCCTCAATACTGCGATTAAGGCATTTAGCAGCTAAGGCAAAAGCACAAATTGCGCCAACTGCAGTAATAAAAGTCAGTACGGTGGTAGAGCTGACAGACAACTGAAGCACTTCAGCGCCGTATGGTTCCAAAATAATATCCTGCATACTAAATGCAGCCGTACCAATACCTAGAGCCAATAAAAACCGCATGACTTTTTTTTGCGCAGAAAATATTTTCCATGACTCGCTAAAACTTTTACGCGGTAAATGCGGGGCAGTTAAATGCGGCTGCCGTGCTTCTTGTTTCCATAATGCAATTAAATTCAAGATAAGGGTAAGACTAGCGGCGCCTTGAATCACCCGAATCAATAGTACTGGCGTGAAATCAATTAACAGAAATCCCAACACTAAACTACTCGCTGCCATGCCTACCAACAGCATTAAATACATTAAAGCTACTACTCGCGGGCGCAAGGCGGGGGTACTTAAATCAGAAGCTAAAGCGAGCCCAGCTGTCTGAGTGGTTTGCATTCCTGCACCAACCAACAAAAAGGCCAAACCACAGGCGCCCTCGCCAAACCACAGGGGCCAATGGGTATCCCCTGAAAGCAAAATCAAGGCAAAGGGCATGATCGCTAAACCACCAAACTGTAGCCAAGTGCCAATCCAAATATAAGGCACCCGTCGCCAACCTAAAACGGATTTATGCCGATCACTACGATGGCCAATCAAGGCTCTAAACGGGGCAAATAATAAAGGTAATGCCACCATTAATGCCACTAAGCCCGCGCTAACATTTAATTCAATAATCATGATGCGGTTGAGGGTGCCAATGAGCAACGCTGCTGCTAAACCCACCGAGAACTGAAACAGGGATAAACGTAAGAGGCGCCCCAAGGGGAGTTCTGCGGTGGCGACATCCGCAAACGGCATAAAACGCGCGCTCAGACGGGGGAAGCGGGGCTTAAATTGCATGATCTTGGTTTACTGTTGCTCTAAAGCCATGGCTTGTGATTTATAAAAGCCACGCGAAATTTTTTTACTACCAATAATTCGCCATGCACCTAAATCTTCACCCTTCTCAATCAGCTGGGAAAGTTTCTTTTCCGCTACCGGCTCGATGAACGGCGCGCGATCGCCACGGGGAAATAACCGGCCAACACTAATTAGTGCTGCTAAAAATAGGGTTTTTGGAGCAAAGGTGAAAACAATTGTCTGACGGGTGCGTGCTGCCAGCAAGCCTAAGGCCTTAGTGATATCGGAACGGTTGTAATGAATCATCGAATCCATACACACCACATAATCAAATTCCCCTAAAGCGGGGTCTAACATATCGCCTGCAATAAACTCAATTGAACCGCCAGCCAAATCAGTCGGTACGCGATCTCGGCCTAATTGAACCAAGGTTGGAGAAATATCAATCGCTATTACGTGGGCACCCCGGCGTGCTAAATCGACTGCTAACAAACCAGTACCGCAGCCGGCATCAAGCACCCGTTTACCGGTCAAATCAAGGGGTAAGTAGGCCAATATTGTTTTGCGCATCTCATCGCGACCGGCCCGCACGGTTGCCCGAATGCCACTTACTGGGACCGAGGAAGTTAGTCGTGCCCACGCTTCAACCGCAGTACGATCAAAGTACTGCTCCAGCTGATTGCGTTTATCGACATAAGAGCGATGTTGCATGGTGCAGCTTTCTTTAATCAAAACCAAGTAAATCAAAAATATCGCGGTCCTTCATTGGCTCAGCTGGCAATGGTGCCGTGCCAACCCAAAGTGCTGCAGCCAAACGCATATATTCTTTTCGTACTGCTTCTAGTTCGGGAGAATCTTCCATTTCAAATAAGGTCGATTTTTTCAAGCGGCTACGCCGAATCACATCTAAATCGGGAAAATGGGCCATCGTTTTCAAACCAACCCGTTCATTAAACTTATCGATTTGATCAGTAGCATTACTGCGATTGGCAATCACACCACCTAAACGCACATTGTAATTTTTAGCCTTAGCGCCAATCGCTTGCACAATCCGATTCATGGCAAAAATAGAATCAAAATCATTGGCAGTCACAATTAAAGCGCGATCAGCATGTTGCAAGGGCGCAGCAAACCCACCGCAAACGACATCGCCCAGAACATCAAAAATCACTACATCGGTATCGTCTAGTAAGTGATGTTCTTTCAGCAATTTGACAGTTTGGCCAACGACATAGCCTCCGCAGCCAGTACCGGCAGGTGGACCGCCCGCTTCAACGCACATGACGCCGTTATAGCCTTCATATACAAAGTCTTCCACCCGTAACTCTTCAGAGTGAAAATCGACCCTTTCTAAAACGTCAATTACCGTCGGCATTAATTTTTTAGTGAGCGTAAACGTCGAGTCATGTTTCGGATCACACCCAATTTGAATAACGCGCTTACCTAATTTTGAGAAGGCAACGGATAAATTTGAGGAAGTGGTACTTTTACCAATGCCGCCCTTACCGTAAACGGCAAATACTTTTGCTTTACCGATTTTGACGCTCGGGTCAAGCTCGACTTGCACGCTTCCCTCACCATCTGGTGGCCGCATACGGCCAGTTTGGCTAATCGGTATATTCGTAACTTCCATGGTAATTCCCCTAGGTTATCCGCGAACTAGCGGCTGTAATACGCTTTTGCATCGTAAAGTGTTTCAATGGAAATTTTTTGTACGCCCTGTTCCATAGCAAAACGTTCGGTATTCCGCTTGGCTTTACCACGTACAAAAAATGGAATCTTTTTTAACTCTGATTGCGCCTCGTCATCCCAAATGGAAATCACATCTTGCTTATTTGCGGTCGAACGAGATTCTGTCCCAGGCTTCTGCTCTAGTGCCGAGCCATGGCCCAAATGGGAAGGCATTGCTTCTTCATGAAATTCACTATCGCCTCTAAACATTCCAATGAGATGCTCTTCTAAACCCATCATTAGTGGATGAACCCAGGTATCAAACAACACATTCGCGCCCTCAAAACCCATTTGTGGCGAGTAGCGCGCGGGGAAATCTTGCACATGCACTGGCGCAGAAATAACTGCGCAAGGAATCTTGAGACGTTTAGCGATGTGCCGCTCCATTTGCGAGCCCAAAATTAATTCTGGCTGAAGTTCTGTAATCGCGCTCTCAACCGCCAAATAGTCATCTGTTATTAACGCTTCGATGCCGTATAGAGCAGCTGCCTCACGAACATCACGGGCTAATTCACGACTATAGGTACCCAAACCGACAACTTGAAAGCCCATTTCTTCATGGGCGACTTTAGCAGCAGCGATGGCATGGGTGGCATCGCCAAAAATAAAAACCCGTTTATTGGTTAAATAGGTTGAGTCAACCGAGAGCGCATACCAACGTGCTCGTGAATTATTGACTAGCGCGTCAACATCACATTCAATCTCGGCTAAAGTGCAAACTTCTTCAATAAATTGACGGGTAGCCTTAAAACCAATCGGAATAGTTTTCGTATGGGCTTGATTAAAATTACGTGCCAGCCATTGCACTGCAGAATTAGCGATTTCTGGATAGAGCACCACATTGAAATCAGCTTCATGTAAGCGTGCAACATCTCGCGGGGTGGCGCCTAAGGGTGCCACAACATTTACTTCAACGCCAATCTGGTTTAGTAAGCGAGTAATCTCGGTTACATCATCGCGATGCCGAAATCCCAAGGCTGTAGGCCCTAAAATATTACACCGCGGCTTTTGACCAGAGGGTCGGGGAGTCCTTTTCACGCCTGGTGCCAAGGCATGTTCAGTGCCTAATAAACGCACCATTTGGTAGAACGTTTCAGCAGCGCCCCAATTTTCTTTCTTTTGATATGCGGGAAGTTCTAAGGGTAAAACGGGTAAAGGTAAATTAAGTGCAGCAGCCAAACCACCAGGATCATCTTGAATTAATTCAGCGGTACATGAAGATCCCACCATGAGCAATTCTGGCTTAAAGCGTTCATAGGCATTACGCGCTGCCTCTTTAAATAATTCTGCCGTATCGCTACCCAAATCACGGGCTTGAAAAGTAGTATAGGTAACTGGTGGGCGACGATTATTGCGTTCGATCATGGTGAACAATAAATCAGCATAGGTATCGCCTTGGGGTGCATGCAGTACATAGTGCACACCCTCCATGCCGGTTGCAATCCGCATTGCTCCCACATGCGGAGGTCCTTCGTAGGTCCATAAGGTTAATTGCATATTAGGCTGCCAATTTCAAATGCCGCAAGAGCGGACGAGCAAACAATTCGGCCAAGTCGGCGGCCTGATCAAAACCTTGGATGGGCGTAAATACCAATTCAATTGACCACTTGCTAGTAATGCCTTCTGCCTCTAGCGGATTAGCCAAACCCAAACCACAAACGACTAAATCTGGTTTGATTGCGCGACACCGATCTAGTTGACGCTCAACATCTTGTCCCTCAGATAATTGCACGCCCTCGGGTAATAGAGCCAATTCACTGGCCATATGCTGACGATGTAAATACGGCACTCCAACTTCGGTCAAAACCATATCTAACTCGCGATGTAAAAAACGCGCTAATGGAATTTCTAATTGCGAATCAGGAAAGAAAAAAATACTTTGGCCAGCTAATTGGGTTTTAAAGCGGGCTAAGGCCGCGGTAGCGCGCTGTCTTTTGGGGGCAATGACTTGTTCAAATAGATCTGCTGGAACCTGCCAAGCTAAGGCCGCAGCAGCAAACCATTTTTCCGTGCCTTCAACCCCGAGTGGAAATGGCGCTTCAAGGCGTTGCGCGCCTTTCTCTTCTAATACTCTGGCAGTATCAGCCAAAAAGGGTTGCGCTAATAAAAAACGGGTATGTGGGCCCACCACTGGCACATTACTTGAATTGCGGGGCGGGAAAAAACGGACTTGCTGAATGCCCAAATCATTAAAGATGCGGATAAATTGATCCTCAACGACATCGGCCAAGCAGCCGACGACTAATAACTCTGCCGGCGCGTTCGCTTGACCGGCGCTAGGTAGTGGAATATCTTTAGCCAAGGCAGCTAAACAGGCATCCTCACCTTGTGTGAAAGTCGTTTCTATCCCGCTACCAGAGTAATTAAGAACGCGTACTTGGGGCATAAAATTTCTACTCAGGCGTTGCGCCGCAGTTGCTAGATCTAATTTAATCACCTCAGAAGGGCAAGAGCCAACTAAAAAAAGGAGCTTAATATCAGGACGTCGCTCTAATAGCTGCGCCACCACCCGATCGAGCTCTTCATTCGCATCTGCTAAGCCAGCCAAATCACG
>CAILUH010000003.1 GCA_903837335.1 uncultured beta proteobacterium
GGTTCATCTAAAAAGAGTATTTTAGGGTCCAAGGCCATGGCGCGAGCAATCGCTGCCCGCTTTTGCATGCCCCCACTAATTTCACTGGGCATATAGCTCGCAAACGGCAGTAGGCCCACTAAATCGAGTTTACAACGGGCCAATAAATCCATTTGTCGCTCATCTAGACTGGTGTACTCCTCCATAAATAATTTGACGTTATCCAGCAAATTCATTGAGCCAAATAAAGCGCCTTGCTGATACATCACCCCAAAACTCGTCATGATGCGCTGTAACTCTGCGCCATAAGCATGGGTAATGTCCTCTCCCTCGATCAAGACGTCGCCACCCATGGGACGATATAAACCAAACAGATTTTTAAGTAAGCTGGACTTACCGCACCCCGAACCGCCCAAAATAATAAAAATTTCACCAAAGTTCACGCTGAAATTGAGGTTTTGCAAAAGCACTCTGGTGCCATAGCCAATCGTCAGATTTTTTGCTTCGAGGGCTAGCATTAGAATCCCGTCCGATAAGAGATGTAAGCAAAAACACCATCAACCAACACAATTAAAACAATGCTACTGACTACTGCCGATGTAGCAGAAATACCTACCGCTGCTGCACCATTGCCAGTTTGCATGCCACGTAAGCAGCCCACACTAGAAACGACGGTGCCAAATAACAGGGACTTCATTAGGCCCGATAAGATATCTTCGGTGTCGACCATCGTGAGTGTATTGTTGTAAAAATTAATGAAGGGCACGCCATAGGCAGTCATTGTTATGGCCGAAGCCAAGATCGCCACAATATCGGCATAGAGGGTCAGAATCGGCGCTACTAAAATACCTGCAAGCACCCGCGGTATGACCAAAAATCGCACCGGGCTGAGGCCACCAGTAACTAGTGCATCAACCTCACTATTTACAGTCATCGTGCCAATTTCAGCAGCGAATGCTGCTGACGAGCGTCCCGCTAATAAGATGGCAGTAATTAAAGGGCCCAACTCACGAAATACGCCCAAAGACACCAAAGGACCAACAAAAGTCACTGCGCCAAACTTTTGCATGCCAATGGCCGATTGAAATGACAAAATAACGCCAATTAAAAAAGCCACCAAGCCGACAATCGGCAACGCAGCTAAACCTGCTTGAACCGCAGCATTAATAAAATCGCCCCACCGCACTTGCCGGGGATAGCGTAAAGACCAAACTAAATCGGCCGCTACATGACCACCAAAGGTAATTAATTGAACGGCGTCCTGCCAAAGCGAATAAGCCGCTTTACCAGCGGCCACAATGGGGCTTTGTGCTTGCACCACTTGCGGAGCTGGAAATAAGTTGGTGATCGGGTCAAACTGTTTTAATAAGGGTTGATAACGTGCCGCTAAATTAGGCATTACAAACTCCGCCTTCGCATTCATTTGCGCTTCTTGCACATCAATTATGAAAGCAATTCCTGCTCCATCGAGCGACTCAATTTGGGCGGCATCTACTTCAAGGATTTTTTGCTTACTAGTGCCAGAGGCCAACCAGGTATTTTGAGCAGCCCGAATTGGCGACCAAACTGCCCCTAAGGCATAAATATCCAAGGTGCCACGCAAAACTAAGCTTGCGTGTGAATCATTCAGAATGGTTAAAGCCGCTGGGGGGGCTTGCGGTGGCTGGCCTGGCTGAATGGCTATCTTGCTCATAACGCAACTATAAGGGATCAGACCCCTTACCCCTTGGTGCTTCGAATCGGAATGGTGCGGCTGGCAGGAATTGAACCCACGACCCCTTGGTTCGTAGCCAAGTACTCTATCCAACTGAGCTACAGCCGCAACAGGCACAATTATGCCATGGAAGAAAAGAACTACATTACGCCCGACGGTCATGAGCGCCTCAAAACCGAGCTCTTACACCTATTAAATCAAGCGCGGCCGGAAATTGTGCAAATTGTGCATTGGGCCGCTTCAAACGGCGATCGCTCTGAAAATGGGGACTATATTTATGGCAAAAAACGTTTACGGGAAATTGATCGGCGGATCCGCTTTCTCAATCAGCGCCTGGAATTTGCCTTAGTTGTTGATAATGCCGCGCGAAAAGCAGGTGAAA
>CAILUH010000004.1 GCA_903837335.1 uncultured beta proteobacterium
ACTGGTAAGGTACCATTGGTTTCAACCGCAATTTCAAACTGCTTAGCATGTAAAGCTTCAATCAATGCCGCATCTAACTGCAAGAGGGGCTCTCCGCCAGTAAAAACCACATAGCGGTAATGGGGGCCTGCAGCAGTAGTCTGCCACGCAACTTCAATTGCATTCGCTAACGCGTTAGCGGTAGTAAATTTTCCACCGCCAATACCATCAACACCGATAAAGTCGGTATCACAAAATTGGCAAATGGCAGTACTACGATCTTCTTCACGTCCACTCCAGAGATTACAGCCAGTAAAACGGCAAAATATAGCGGCCCGTCCAGCATGCGCGCCCTCTCCCTGTAGCGTGGGAAAAATTTCTTTAACGCTATACATTAATTAAATTGCTGGGCGAATAAATGCGCTAGTAAAGAATTTATTTCCATGACTGCAACTCCCACTCTAAATAATCTTCCCAAAATGAGCCGGACCAACTCATACCCCCCAATAAATAGCGTCCCATGCTGCGACGAATCGCCCAGCGCCCAATCTCCGGTACTAACCACGTTTCTTCATTGCGTAAGCTAGCGAAACGTGAAACATCATTACTTTCAAAATAAGGTGAGTCACTGCTGTATTTCAAGGCGACAAATGATCCAGCAGGTGTACGAATTTTTTCCCACGCATTTGCTGAAATCGTGACTAGCCAAGCAAAATCAGCATCGGGGTACCCTAGCACTTGGTAGCGATCGCGATAAAAACCAGACCAGCCTAGCGCTAATTTTTCAGGCCATATTGGTAGCGGACGAATAAACTTTTGGGCGGGTTGCCAATGGGGATCTTGAATGATCTTGCCCCAAGGTCCTTGAATTTCATCCGGAATGGGACCCATTTTATTTGAGATGCGCTGGATGCGAATTTGCTCACCCACTTGCACCACCGTCTCTGTAACGATATCCAAGGTCTCTTGATTAAAAATATTGCGTACTGCGTAGACCCATTGTTGCCCAACTTGGGGAGCGCGCATTTGGGGCGGTATATTTGGCGTTAAGCTAGGAGTTGAAGCAGGATAAGGAATGGGTGTGATACAAGCGCTTGGTAAAGCGCCCACAGCAATTAAACAAACTCGCCGGGATAAATTTATTTCCACGAGCTTAGCTGCCAAGCGTATTCATTTTCTAAAAATGGCGATTGCATAACCCCAATCAACATATACGATCCAGAGGATTCGCGTGCTACCCAACGACCAATTTGCGGAGCAAACCAGCAGGTTTCACGCCAAATACAATTAATCTTATTCGCATCGGGGCTGGTGTAATTGACTAAACTATTGAACTTTAATGCGGTAAATGTGCCGGCTGGTACTGTAATAGTTTCCCAAGCACTAGCGCTCATATACTCTTCCCATGGGAAGGTATACCCAGCATTACCAGCGACCTGATATTTGGTATTGGTTTGTTTGCTCCAGGATTCATTTAACTGCTGGGGCCAAGCAGGCACGCCCGGATTAAAGAGTACTAAGGTCTTCCAATTGGGGTTGGCTAAAAAAGTTCCCCATGGCCCTTGCACTTCATTCGCCATTGAACCAATCGGCTCATTGATTTGATTAATATCTTTCATGATGGCGCCAAAGGCACCAGAACTTGAATTCGATGTTGCAGTGCTGGTATCCATCGAACGGGTAATAACAATTTGCGAACCAACCGATTGCACCCGCTCAGTTAAGATGCCCAAGGTATTGCCATTAAACAAATCGCGTTGCACATAAGACCACTCTTGACCCACCTGCGGCGCACGAACGGCCGGCAGCGGACTTGGTGCAGGCACAGCAGTGCCACGCAAATAACCCATTGAAGCGCAGCCAAAAGGCGCCATTACTGCAGACAACATAAAAAGGCGACGTGAAATTGTCATTATTTCTCCAGTTTATAAGTTAATTTATTCCCACTCAATCGTAGCGGGTGGCTTACCACTAATATCAAATACCACACGATTAATTCCGCGTACCTCATTAATAATTCGATTAGACACCGTACCCAGTAACTCATGAGGCAAATGGGCCCAGTGTGCCGTCATAAAATCTTGCGTCTGCACGGCTCGCAAAGCGACAACATACTCATAAGTGCGGCCATCACCCATCACCCCCACCGACTTCACTGGTAGAAATACCGCAAAAGCCTGACTCGTTAAGTCATACCATGATTTTCCGCTAACTTCATCAATCGTGTTACGCAGCTCTTCAATAAAAATAGCATCGGCTTGGCGCAGCAATTCTGCATACTCGGCTTTCACTTCACCTAAAATTCGCACCCCCAAACCCGGGCCCGGAAAGGGATGGCGATAGACCATTTCACGCGGTAAGCCCAGCGCTACACCCAACTCACGTACCTCATCTTTGAATAATTCACGTAAGGGTTCAAGTAATTTCAAGTGCATATCATCTGGCAAACCACCCACGTTATGATGGCTCTTAATGGTATGCGCGCCTTTTTTACCTTTGCCAGCAGACTCAATGACATCCGGATAAATAGTGCCTTGCGCTAACCACTTGGCATTTTTAATTTTGATGGATTCAGCTTGAAATACATCAATAAATTCTTTACCAATAATTTTGCGTTTCAGCTCGGGATCGCTTACCCCCGCAAGCTGAGCCATAAATTGTTCAGCTGCATTCACCCGAATAACCTTCACCCCTAAATTACGAGCAAACATTTCCATCACCATTTCACCTTCATTCAAGCGCAATAACCCATGATCAACAAACACGCAGGTTAATTGTTGACCAATCGCTTGATGAATTAAAGCTGCGGCAACACTCGAGTCGACGCCTCCCGATAAACCTAAAATTACTTCATCACTGCCAACTTGCGCACGAATATGCGCGATGGCCTCGCTAATGTAATCGCCCATCACCCAATCGCCTGGGCAATGGCAAATATCCCGTACAAAACGCCGCAAGATGGCTTCACCCTGCAGCGTATGGGTTACCTCAGGGTGAAACTGAAAACCATAAAATTGTTTGGCTTCATCGGCCATACCAGCAATAGGACAAGAGGCAGTTGAGGCCATTAATTGAAAGCCGGGAGGCATAGTCGTCACCGAATCGCCATGACTCATCCAGACCTTCAGAATGCCATGACCATCAGCAGTCGCAAAATCTTCGATCCCTTTTAAAAGGCTAGTATGACCATGCGCCCGAACCTCAGCATAGCCAAACTCACGCGCTTTACCGAGTGATTCAGCAGAGGCAACTGCACCGCCTAATTGTTCGGCCATGGTTTGCATGCCATAACAAATACCCAGTACGGGTACGCCTAATTCAAAAACGATTTGCGGTGCTCTAGGGCTACCGCTAGCGGTAACTGAATTAGGGCCACCAGAAAGAATAATGCCCTTGCAGTCCTCTTTCTCTACTAAACGCTGAATCAGTTCAGGAGCCCAGTCGTACGGATGGATTTCACTATAAACTTTTGCTTCACGTATACGGCGGGCAATGAGTTGGGTTACTTGGGAACCAAAATCAAGAATAAGAATCTTAGCGTGCACAGCGATATCGTTTAATCAATATGGTAATTAGGTGCTTCCTTTGTAATCTTGACATCATGGACATGCGATTCGCGCACGCCTGCTGAAGTAATTTCTACAAAATTGGCTTTATCGTGTAACTCGGCAATCGTCTTACATCCGCAATATCCCATTGAGGAACGAATACCGCCAGTCAGTTGATGCAAGATGGTGAGCACGCTACCCTTATAAGGCACTTGTCCTTCGATACCTTCGGGAACTAACTTGTCGGCATTAGCAGTGGCAATATCTTCTTGGAAATACCGATCAGCAGCACCGTCAGTCATGGCGCCTAAAGAACCCATGCCACGATAACTTTTATAAGAGCGGCCCTGATATAAAAAGACTTCGCCAGGCGCCTCTTCAGTACCGGCAAACATCCCGCCCATCATTACGGCATCAGCTCCAGCTGCCAGCGCCTTCGCCACATCACCCGAATAGCGCACTCCACCATCGGCGATTAAGGGCACGCCCGTCCCTTTAAGAGCCAGTGCAACATTGACGATAGCGGTAATTTGCGGCACACCAACTCCGGCAACAATCCGGGTAGTACAAATTGAGCCGGGACCAATGCCCACCTTAACGCCATCAGCACCTGCTTCCAATAGCGCTTTAGCCGCATCGGCAGTGGCAATATTGCCGCCAATCACTTGCACTTGGGGATAGTTTTTCTTTACCCACTTCACGCGATCAAGAACCCCTTGGCTATGGCCATGCGCAGTATCAACCACAATCACATCAACCCCGGCACGTACCAGCAACTCAACTCGCTCGTCGTTATCAGGACCAACGCCTACCGCTGCCCCTACGCGCAACTTTCCTTCACTGTCTTTACACGCATTAGGATGCTCGGTGGCTTTTAAAATATCCTTAACCGTAATCAGGCCACGCAATTCGAAAGCATCATTGACCACTAAAACGCGTTCGAGACGGTGTTTGTTCATGAGGCGCTTGGCATCATCTAAGGATGCCGTTTCACTAACAGTAACTAGTCGATCGCGCGGCGTCATTTTTGCTTTTACCGGCGCATCGAGTTCCTCTTCAAAGCGTAAATCGCGATTGGTGATGATGCCCACCACTGTCTTGCCTTGCAACACTGGAAAGCCAGAAAAACCGTGTTCACGCGATAAATGAATCACTTCGCGCACAGTTACATCTGGGCCAATGGTAATGGGATCGCGCAAAACCCCCGATTCATACCGTTTTACTTTAGCGACTTCGCGGGCTTGTTCGGCCGGTTTCAGGTTTTTATGCACAATACCGATACCACCCTCGCTGGCCATTGCAATGGCTAAACGCCCTTCAGTAACGGTATCCATGGCGGCTGAAACCAAAGGAGTGTTTAAGGCAATATCGCGGGTTAAACGGCTGACTAAACTCGCATCCCGGGGTAAGACAGCTGAATAAGCTGGTACAAGGAGCACGTCGTCAAAAGTGAGTGCTTTCTGGATGAGTCGCATACAAAACCCCTAGTCGCAAAATCAGATTATAGACTTATCGCTGCTTTGCCTCACGACGCGCCTGCCGAGCAAGGGCGTTGGCCTTTAATTCGCTATCCCGATTCTGGTTGGCTTTTTTACGCCGCACTGCCTTTGGATCAATCAATAGCGGGCCGTATAACTCAATGCGGTCGCCATCATAAATGGGACTATGCCATTCTTTGCGCTTGCCAAAAACGCCAAAACAGCCCTTGCGACTCAAGCTTGGATCATTCGGGCCGCTCACCAGACCGCTGCGCATTAAAGCCATACCAATAGTCGCCACTTCGCCACTGGGTACAGGTAAATACAAAGG
>CAILUH010000005.1 GCA_903837335.1 uncultured beta proteobacterium
GAACGTGTAAAGGCCTTGATTGTGACTAAAGGGTCTGCAGGAGCAACCATTTATAACGCTGGCAAGCAATTGGAAATTCCCGTAGTAACAGCAGCGGCGCTAATTGACCCAACGGGTTGTGGCGATGCGTTTCGCGCAGGCCTGCTCTACGGCATCAATCAAGGCATGGATTGGAAAACAACCGGCAATTTGGCCAGCCTCATGGGATCAATCAAAATTGCCCATCAAGGTCCGCAAAACCATCAGCCATCTACCGCTGAAATTGCTGACCAGTTTGCTCAAGCGTTTGGGTATCGTTATTAATTAACAGCAATTTACCCAATAAAAAGGGGTCCCGAAGGACCCCACCAAGCAACTATACGTCCATGAGCGTCAGAAAACTCGAAACTTAAGGACGGCTACCGGTTGGGAAGGGCCATGCGGCTGCAGGATTTAACGCTGTTTGCGTTGAGGCTGCGGCTGCTTTAGCCGCGGGCTTTTTTGCTGCTGAGCCCGCTTTCTTCTTGGCGGCAGGTTTTTTAGTTACTTTTTTTTTGCAACTTTCTTCTTAGCAGCTTTTTTAGCAGGCTTTTTCTTTGCAGCTTTTTTAGCGGCAGGACGCTTTTTAGCGGCTGGGCGCTTCTTAGCAGCTACTTTTTTCTTTGCAGCTGGGCGCTTCTTAGCAGCTACTTTTTTCTTTGCAGCAGGTTTTTTCTTGGCCATGGCCATAGTATTACTCCTTCAATGAAGATTAAAACAAACTACCGATTAAGAAGACCCGACCATTTAGTAGTGCTTTGCCTTGCGGCGCAGCAACACAAACGAGCGAGCCATTCATCGGCGTGCGGCCTAATACACAATGCTGCACGCTAATGAATCTTGGAAAAAAAGCCGTAATCCTTGCAGATAACGGCTTTTTAAATAGGTTGGAGAAAAGGGGAAGAGCCTTCCACGCACCCTGTTGAAAGGGTTTTCGGAATTCTGTTTGGCTCAAATATCGACTACTAAAACTATTCAACAGGCTAATCTCCTATTTGTCTGATAAGTCCGCTCACAACAATTGAATACTTACTCCCAATTCAGCGCACCACCAGTTTGGTACTCAATAACGCGGGTCTCAAAAAAGTTACGTTCTTTTTTCAGATCAATCATTTCTGACATCCATGGAAATGGATTCTCTTCATTTGGGAACATAGAGTCAAGTCCTATTTGCATACAGCGACGATTACAGATGTATCGAAGGTAGCCTTTGAACATCGGTGCGTTCAATCCAAGCACCCCTCTTGGCATCGTATCTTCGGCATATCGGTACTCTAATTCGACCGCTTTTTCGAAGATGGTTTTAATCTCGTCTTTGAACGCGGAAGTCCATAACTGCGGGTTCTCCAGCTTAATTTGATTAATCAAATCGATACCAAAATTACAATGCATTGACTCATCGCGCAAGATGTATTGATACTGCTCAGCAGCACCCGTCATTTTGTTTTGACGACCCATTGCAAGTATTTGCGTAAAACCAACATAAAAGAATAATCCTTCCATTACGCAAGCAAAAACAATTAAAGAACGGAGCAATATTTGGTCGTTTTCTAATGTTCCAGTCTTAAATGCAGGGTCAGTTAGGACGTGAATATAGGGAATTAAGAACTCATCTTTGTCACGAATAGAGGCAATTTCGTTGTAAGCATTAAAAATTTCGCCCTGATCTAAGCCCAGTGATTCCACAATATATTGGTAGGCATGAGTATGAATTGCCTCTTCAAACGCTTGACGCAAAAGATATTGACGGCATTCTGGCGCAGTAATTTGGCGATAGGTGCCCAGCACAATATTATTGGCAGCCAAAGAGTCTGCAGTAGTAAAAAAACCTAAATTACGCATAATAATTCTGCGCTCATCGTCGGTTAGACCATTGGGATCTTTCCAGAGCGCAATATCGCGGTTCATGTTAATTTCTTGAGGCATCCAATGGTTGGCGCAACCCGCTAAATATTTTTCCCAAGCCCATTTATATTTAAATGGTACGAGCTGATTGACATCGGTTGTGCCGTTAATCACCCGTTTATCAGCCACATTCACCCGGCGCGCAACCGCATCATCCTTTGCTAGGCTATTCGTGCTAGCAGGCTGTGGGGCCGCAATGGCATCCTCATCGGCGCGAAGGGGTTGGGGTTCGACCCGTTTTACTTCAACTACTGCTGGCTGAGGGGCCAAACCCGCTTTAGCTAGTGCTGGCGCAACATCCTCTTCCCAATTCAACATACTCTTCTCCTTAATCCATTCTTGCTTGTTATAAGCAGCACTTACTGACAAGCTTCACATTCATCAAATCCTGCGTCACCCGGACGCATTGTGCAAGCCGGGCCATCCGTAACAATGCCAGCAGCACTCGCTGCCGCATCCGTACCGGCCACGCCACCGCCACTCGAAACAGAATTCAGTTGGCCACTGGCCACCGTCGATTTTTCTACGTGCGTTGCGGCCATGGTGCGCAAGTAATAGGTCGTTTTCAGGCCGCGCAACCAAGCTAACTTATAGGTGTCATCGAGCTTCTTGCCCGAGGCACCGCCCATGTAGATATTGAGCGATTGCGCTTGATCAATCCATTTTTGACGCCGCGATGCAGCCTCAACTAACCAACTTGGCTCGACTTCAAAAGCGGTAGCATATAAATCGCGTAAATCTTGGGGAACGCGATCAATTTTCGAGAGCGTGCCATCAAAATATTTCAAATCAGCAATCATGACCTCATCCCACAAACCACGATCTTTTAAATCACGCACTAAGTACTCATTTACAACGGTAAATTCGCCCGATAAATTCGACTTCACGAACAAATTTTGGAAAGTGGGCTCAATGCAAGCCGAAACTCCAATAATGTTAGAAATGGTTGCGGTTGGGGCAATTGCCACACAGTTCGAGTTGCGCATGCCATGCTGCTTAATTTTGCTCCGCAGACCATCCCAGTTCAGCGTAGACGACATGTTCACTTCAACATATCCACCCCGCTCTTCAGCCAGTAACTGCACTGAGTCTTGCGGCAGAATGCCACGATCCCATAAAGAACCGGTATAGGTGCTGTAGGTGCCCCGCTCTTCAGCTAGCTCACTTGATGCTTGGTAGGCGTAGTAACAGACCGCCTCCATTGAGCTATCAGCAAATTCTACGGCCTGCTCGCTAGCATAGGGAATGCGCTGCATGTGTAAGCAGTCTTGGAAACCCATAATGCCCAAACCGACTGGACGATGCTTTAAATTTGAATTACGCGCTTTAGCTACTGCATAGTAGTTAATATCGATGACGTTATCCAACATGCGCATTGCCGTACGAATCGTTTTTTGGAGCTTGGCATGGTCTAAAACCATTTTGCCGTTCGCATCAGTAGTCATGTGCGCGGTTAAGTTTACGGAACCTAAGTTACAGACTGCAATTTCAGTCTCATTGGTGTTGAGGGTAATTTCGGTACACAAATTCGATGAATGCACCACGCCAATATGCTGCTGGGGGCTGCGAATATTACAGGGATCTTTAAAGGTAATCCAGGGATGTCCGGTTTCAAACAGCATACCCAGCATCTTGCGCCAGAGTTGTTGCGCGGGAATTTTACGGCTTGGCTTGAGCTCACCACGTTCAGCTTTTTGCTCATAGGCAACATATGCAACCTCAAATGCTTTACCAAATTTATCATGCAAGTCTGGGGTATTGGACGGAGAGAATAAAGTCCAATCGCCATTCTCCATCACCCGCTTCATAAATAAATCAGGAATCCAATTCGACGTATTCATGTCGTGCGTACGACGGCGATCATCACCCGTATTTTTGCGTAACTCTAAAAACTCTTCGATATCTAAATGCCAAGTTTCTAAATAAGCGCAGACCGCACCTTTACGCTTGCCACCTTGATTGACTGCGACTGCAGTATCGTTCACCACCTTTAAAAATGGCACTACGCCTTGAGACTTACCATTGGTGCCTTTAATATGACTGCCAAGAGCGCGCACATTAGTCCAATCGTTACCTAAGCCACCAGCAAACTTGGAGAGCAAGGCATTTTCTTTCAGTGCCTCATAAATGCCATCCAAGTCATCATCTACCGTAGTGAGGTAGCAGCTCGATAATTGAGGGCGCGTCGTTGCTGAATTAAACAAAGTCGGCGTACTCGACATGAAATCAAAGGTGGATAGAATTTCGTAAAACTCGATCGCCCGGCGTTCGCGATCTAATTCATTGAGGGCCAAGCCCATTGCGACACGCATAAAAAATGCTTGTGGCATTTCAATCCGATGATCTTCAATATGTAAAAAATAACGGTCATACAACGTTTGCAAGCCTAGATAGTTAAATTGCAAATCGCGATCTGCATTTAGCGCTGCTGATAAGCGGGTTAAGTCATACTCCATTAAACGGGGATCAAGTAACTCTGCATCAATGCCCTGGCGAATGTACTTGGGGAAATAATTTGGGTACTCTGCCTGCATATCTCCTTGCAATACTTCGCGCCCTAAAATTTCTTTACGAATCACGTGCATTAAGATACGCGCAGTTACTGGGCTATAGGCTGGATCTTTTTCAATTAAAGTACGGGAAGCTAAAATTGCCGAATCATAAACTTGCGTTAACGGCACGCCATCGTATAAGTTTTTAATTGTTTCAGTAATGATCGGGCTGGCATCAATATGATTACCGAGGCCCTCACAGGCGGCTTCAATAATCGTGCGTAAAGCAGCCATATCCAAAGGTCGTGAAACCCCCTCGTCCATGACTTGCAATAGCGGTTTCGCTTGCTCATCTTGGGCTTTCGCCTCAATCGATAAAACCTGTTGCGAGGCACGTTCTTGATTGCGTTTTTCACGGTAAAGAACATATGAGCGTGCCACGTTGTGCTCACCACTACGCATCAGTGCCAGCTCGACCTGATCTTGAATATCTTCTATATGAAAAGTTCCGCCATTCGGGCGGCTGCGCAACAATGCGCGTACAACAACACTGGTTAGTTGCT
This sequence comes from uncultured beta proteobacterium, assembly GCA_903837335.1. GTDB lineage: Bacteria > Pseudomonadota > Gammaproteobacteria > Burkholderiales > Burkholderiaceae > Polynucleobacter. The sequence continues at coordinate 4,979 of CAILUH010000005.1, forward strand.
CAACTTGTTCGCGAACTCTTGCAGAAGCTGCGCCCTGACCACCGTTGACTGCCAAAAATGCTTTGGTTACCGCGATAGCGATTTTGGATGGCTCAAAAGCCACTACCGAACCATTGCGCCGAATAATTTTGTAATCAGATAATTGGGTCGTTTGACCCGCGCCAACCCCGCCTGCCATAAAGCCTGCTGAGGGTGTTTGGCTGATTGGAGCCCCAGGATTAAGGCCTGTTGTTTGGGTGTTTGAAGCCAAACCGGCCGCTTGTGGGTTTGCGTAAGACATAGAACTCCTAGACTCTAATAGGGTAAAAAAGGGTTAAATTCAATAAAAATGGGATTGCTAAAGCCGTCTGCGCTAGTCGCTCAAAATACTAGATCTAGTGTTTTGAGCACTTATTGCCACTAAGTATAGGGAATTATTGTATCTTTGATAAGCTTTTTCTGACAATTTTATATCAGGGTTTTCCTTAGGTCGCACACACTTTGCTGGGTCTAGCTGATGTTATTTTTTATGTAAGCAAGCGCTCACATACATCTAAACATATGCTGTAATTAGACTCGAAACGCTAGACCAAAGGGCAGCTGATCTGGGCGCAAATGATTTTCCCTTTGCAAACGCTGCCAATCAAAATAGATGCCAGGATCTGTTTTACGCGCTGGTGCAACGTCGCTATGGCCTGCAAAGCGTAAGTTTGTATAAACTCCAGCGAGCACTTTAAGCAGTTGTGCTAAAGCAACATATTGCGCGTCAGTAAAGATAGTTTCGCCATCGCCCTCTAACTCGACGCCAATTGCAAAATCATTGCATTGCTCGCGCCCAAAAAAATTGGAGACGCCCGCATGCCAAGCACGTTTTTGAGCCGAAACAAATTGGGTGATCAGGCCATTGCGGTCGATTAGAAAATGGCTTGACACTTTCTGCTCCGCAATCTCGGCAAAATAAGGATGGGCCGCTTGGTCAAGTTTGTTTTGAAAAAAATCACTAATGTAATTTTGACCAAATTGCCCGGGCGGCAAACTGATATGGTGAAGTAAGACTAATTCGGGCTGCATACCATCGGGTCGACTGTCAAAATTCGGTGACGGTCGCCAGTTTGCCTGCCCATACCAGCCCGCTGGGTCAAGCGCATTGGCATGCGCTTGACAACAATAGAAACGCGCGTCATGCAGAAGGCCATCTTGTGCTGGCAAATGCACCCCACAATAGGCGCAGGGTACGATCTTCAGCGGCTCAGAAATACGGGGTTGGCTTCTAAAAGGAGGGGAAACTATTTTGGGTCGCTTCAACCAAAAATAAAACAGTGCTGCTAAAGCGCCGAGAAGAAGCCATTTCAACACAGAGTTAAAGCCGATGCAAAATAACTTCGAGCACGAAGCGACTGCCTACATAGGCCAACAGGAGCGCCGCAAAACCCCATAATACCCAGCGCAATGCTGATCGGCCCCTGAGACCAACCCGTAAACGCGCCACAATTAAACCGCCGAATAGCAGCCACGAGGCAAAGGCAAAAATCGTTTTGTGATCGAATACCACCGGCTTACCAAATAAGGTTTCAGAAAAAAAGATGCCAGAGAAAATCGTCAAACTTAATAATGCAAAACCAAAATAAATCAAGTTGAAGAGTAATTTTTCCATGGTTAATAATGGCGGCAAGCCCTCTAACCAATGTGCCAAGCGACTATCCGGCGCATAGGCAAGGGTGCGTCGTAACGCCCGATCTTGCACCTCCATCAGGACTGCCATCATGGCCGCTAAAGTCAGCAGGCCAACCGCTATCGTGGCCACAATAAAATGGGCTTTAAACCAGGGATCGGCCACCGCTCTTGGTGAAATCAAGGTTCCAGGAAACAAAATGGGCAAAAATGCGCACAGCATGGCAAAGACCAACACCATTAAGCGCAGGCTTGCGATGGGCATATACCAACTTTGCAACCAATAAAATAAGAGTCCAACCCAAGCCATTAAGGAAAGGTCTTGCGCGAAACCAAAAATAAAACCCTCAGGCGTAAAGACAGAATCATGCAAATAAATCCCTTGAATCATGAGACTTAAAAGAATTAAGGTTTGCACTAGTAAGGTAAAAGCCAGCGTTTCTGGACGAGCGCGCGGCCGCCAGCTTAAAACCGCCAGCAAACCAAGATAAAGTAAGGATGGCAGCCATGCGCTGCTGGGGTAATCTAAAATCGACATAACTAAAGTCTAATCGATAAATGCTCAACAACCTCACCGACCGTCTTTCCCGTGTTGTTAAAACCATGCGGGGGCAAGCGCGCCTGACGGAAAGTAATACTGCCGAAATGCTACGGGAAATCCGCTTAGCCCTGCTAGAGGCTGATGTGGCGCTGCCGGTTGTCAAAACCTTACTTGAGCAAATTAAACAGCAGGCCTTGGGTGAAACAGTGATAAGCAGTCTAAGTCCTGGTCAAGCACTGGTCGGCGTTGTACAACGTGAACTGACCAAAGCAATGCAGGGTAATTTAAATGACAGTGGCGAACTGAATTTAGCTACCCAACCCCCAGCGGTGATTTTGATGGCGGGTCTGCAGGGCGCAGGTAAAACTACTTCGGTCGGTAAATTAGCCAAATGGTTACATGAAAAAAAGAAAAAAAAGGTGCTCACTGTTTCTTGCGACATTTATCGTCCTGCAGCAATTGAGCAGCTACAAACGATTAGTACTCAAGTTGGCGTCGAATTTTTCCCTAGTAATATCGAGCAACGTCCAGAAGCCATTGCCTTAGCTGCACTCGATTGGGCTAAACGGCATTACTTTGATGTACTTATTGTTGATACTGCTGGGCGCTTAGGTATTGATGCCGAGTTGATGGCAGAAATTAGTACTTTACATACTCAACTGAAACCGATTGAAACTCTTTTTGTCGTTGATGCCATGCTAGGTCAAGATGCCGTAAATACGGCCAAAGCCTTTCATGAGGCGTTGCCACTCACAGGCGTCATTTTGACTAAGCTGGATGGTGATGCTCGCGGTGGAGCTGCGCTCTCAGTGCGAGGAGTTACTGGGGTACCGCTCAAATTTATTGGCGTTGCGGAAAAAATGGATGGTCTCGAACCATTTGATGCAGCACGAATGGCAAATCGCATTCTTGGCATGGGCGATATTCTGGCTTTAGTTGAGCAAGCACAAGAGCATGTTGATATTGCTAATGCAGAAAAGCTCGCCAGTAAAATTCAAAAGGGTGGTTTTGATTTAAGCGACTTCCGCGCCCAAATTAGTCAAATGCAACAGATGGGTGGCATGGCCCAGATGATGGATAAGCTGCCAAGTCATCTAACGCAAGCAGCTAACAAAGCGAATGTGGGGCAAGCCGACGCACAAATAAAACGCATGCAAGGCATTATCGATAGCATGACTCTCAAAGAACGCACGAAGCCAGAGTTACTTAAAGCCAGCAGAAAAAGACGGATCGCTACTGGTGCTGGGGTGCAAGTTCAAGAAGTCAATCGCCTCTTAGCCCAATTTGAACAAATGCAAACCATGATGAAACAATTTAAAGGCGGCAAAATGGCTCGCATGATGGGCTCAATGGCTGCACGCGGAGCAGCTAAAGGCTTAGGCGGTTTATTTAAAAAATAAACTATGCCTTGCCTTGAGCAATCTTGTTTTTTGCCGCGCTTAGCGTCGTAATAATGTATTCCTTAATCTCCGTCAACGGCACTAGTTGCGCTTCATTATCAAGTCGCCCCTGAAATTCAACCTTCGCCTCTTTCAGACCGCGCTCTCCAACGACGACGCGAAATGGCACACCAATTAATTCCCAATCGGCAAACATCGCGCCTGGCCGTTCACCACGATCATCCAAAACGACGTCGACACCTGCTGCAAGTAATTCAGCATGCAAATCATCGGCCGCAACGCGAACTAATTCAGATCGATCGTAATTCATTGGGCAAATCACAACTTCAAATGGCGCCATTGATACCGGCCAAATAATCCCGCGTTCATCATGGCCTTGCTCGATTGCTGCGCCCAATAAACGCGTAACACCAATTCCGTAACATCCCATCACCAAAGGTTGGGCTTTACCTTGTGCATCAAGATAAGTGCACTTCATTGCTTCAGAGTAGCGCGTTCCCAACATAAATACATGACCAACTTCAATTCCGCGGCAAATATCTACTGTGCCCTTGCCATCGGGTGAGGGATCGCCAACAACCGCATTGCGTAAATCGAAGATACTAGGCAGAGGTAGATCGCGCGCCCAATTGACGCCTTTAAAATGGTACCCAACATCATTTGCGCCACAGACAAAATCAGTCATATTGGCAACGGTGCGATCAACCACGATGGTTACCGGCAACTTTAGGCCAAGGGGGCCAATGTAGCCAGGTAGTGAGCCACAGGCAGCAAGTACTTCGGCCTCAGTAGCAAAACGGAACGCTTCTAAGCCTGGCACCTTACTGGCTTTCACTTCATTGAGCTCATGATCGCCACGCAGTAGCAACATAAATAAATGAGGTGGGCCTTCTGCCTGATCTGCAGCTAGTAATAAAGATTTCACTGTTTGTTGCAGTGGTAAGCCTAAAAATTGCGCTACCTTATCGCACTGAGTTTGCTCTGGAGTAGCTACTTTCTCTAGGGTTGCACTGGGCATTCCGCCCTGAGGAATTAACGCTAGTGACTCAGCTGCCTCTAAATTTGCGGCGTAATCTGATTCGCGACAGTAAACAATAGCGTCTTCTCCGGTATCAGCAATCACATGAAACTCTTGACTGCCAGAACCGCCAATCGCGCCATTATCGGCAGTTACTGCGCGAAACTGCAAACCCATGCGCATGAAGATCCGGGTGTAGGCATCAAACATGAGCTGATAAGACTGCTTTAATCCAGCGGTATCGCGATCAAACGAGTAAGCATCTTTCATGGTGAACTCGCGGCCCCGCATAATGCCAAAGCGTGGGCGACGTTCATCGCGAAATTTCGTTTGAATTTGATAAAAGTTAATTGGCAATTGTTTGTAGCTTTTAATTTCTGCGCGGGCCAAATCCGTAATCACCTCTTCAGAGGTGGGTTGAATAATAAAATCGCGTTGATGGCGATCTTGAATGCGCAAGAGTTCTGGGCCCATTTTTTCCCAGCGACCAGTTTCTTGCCATAATTCCGCAGGTTGCACCAAGGGCATTAGCAATTCAATTGCTCCAGCACGGTTCATTTCTTCACGAATGATATTTTCGACTTTGCGAATCACCCTTAAACCGAACGGTAAATAAGAATAAATGCCAGCGCTTAGCTTGCGTATTAAGCCAGCCCGCACCATCAGTTGATGAGAAACAACTTCAGCGTCGGCGGGCGCCTCTTTAAGCGTGACGAGAAATGACTGAGATGCTTTCATGTATGGATATAATCAAATCATTGATTTTAAAGGATTCGGGGCACTATCATCATGCTCGACCGTGAAGGGTATAGACCCAATGTCGGCATTGTCCTCCTTAACGGCCATAACGAGGTTTTCTGGGGAAAACGCGTTGGGCAGCATTCGTGGCAGTTCCCGCAGGGCGGGATTCAATATGGCGAAAGTCCTGAGCAGGCCATGTTCCGCGAATTGCACGAAGAGGTTGGCTTGCTGCCAGAACACGTCCAAATTGTTGGGCGTACTAGGGATTGGCTTCGTTACGAAGTGCCCGAGGCATTTTTGCGCCGCCAAAATGCCTCCCGACCGCACCGCACAGCCTATCGCGGACAAAAACAAATTTGGTTCTTACTGCGCTTAACTGGCTTAGATAGCGATATTTATTTACGGGCTTCGGACCATCCTGAATTTGATGCTTGGCGTTGGCATCCCTACTGGATTGAATTAACAACCGTGATTGATTTCAAACGCGAAGTCTATCAACTCGCTCTGTCAGAGCTAGCGCGCTTCATTACTAGTGGCATGCGCATGCAGGATGCAAATTGGGGAGCCCCCCTTGAATTTCCTTCACCCCAAAAGAATGCGGCCGATCTTGATTCAGCCAAATAAATTCGCCCTAGCGCCACCGCTAGACCGGCAATTGACAGGGCTGGGCTGGCCGCTTGCCTTACTAATTGCATTCATCCTGACGGCGTGTGCCGGCACGACACCGGATGCCTATGAAGATCCCTTCGCACCCAAGATCTTTAAAGAAGATACGGTTGTGCCACTGCCTACTAAGCCGCCCAATACAGCAAATCTCATCCCTTTTCATGTTTCGCAACACTCCGTTTTTACATTCGCTATTGATCCTGATTCAATTCGCCTCGACCCTGATGGCGTAACCCGGTATGTGCTTGTCATTACCAGTCCAAGTGGTAGTCAACAGGTTAATTTTGAGGGGATTCGCTGCGAAACGTTTCAGTTTGCTTTGTACGCTACCCTCAATACCAGCGCAATTTGGCAGGCAAATCAACGCAAAACCTGGACCGATATTAAAAATAATGAGGCGAATCGATACCATGGGGCGCTAGCGCAAGGTGCGTTTTGCAATAATAAATCGCAAGTAAAAAATAAAAGCTTAATTCTCGATTCGTTACAGCCGAGTAAATTTACTGGCAAGCCTAATGCGGATGCCCATCGTTTTTAACCTGCGGCCTTGATTAGGGTACCAATCGGTAAACCCGCTACGATCTGATTTAACACTTGCGGTTCATGTCCAGACGCAATCACTGTAGATGCGCCAGTTTGGGCAGCCGTTTTGGCGGCTAAAATTTTGGTCAGCATACCGCCTTTGCTAATGGCACTACCAACACCGCCAGCCATTTTTTCTAGTAGAGGATCTCCAGCGCTAGCCTCTGTGACTAACGTTGCTGCCTGATCTTGGCGAGGATCAGCTGTAAATAAGCCGCCCTGGTCAGTAAGGATAATTAATAAATCCGCATGAATGAGATTCACTACCAAAGCGGCAAGATGATCGTTATCGCCAAATTTAATTTCATCGGTTACTACCGTGTCATTTTCATTAATGACAGGTACGACGCCGAGTCCCAATAAAGTATCTAGAGTTGCTTTCGCATTAGCTCGGCGCTCGGGATGGTCAAGGTCAGCATTGGTTAATAAAACTTGTGCACTTTGCAAATTAAAACGGGCAAAGCTACTTTCATACATTTGTACTAAACCCATTTGACCAACAGCTGCCGCAGCTTGAAGTTGGTGAATTGCAGTTGGGCGCTCCCGCCAAGCTAGGCGCTGCATGCCCTCTGCAATTGCCCCTGAACTTACCATTAATAGTTGATGACCCGCCTTTAAGAGCGTTGCCACTTGCTCGGCCCACTGTTCAATTGCGGCACGATCTAATCCATCACCGTTATTGGTAACTAGGCTAGAGCCCACTTTTACTACGATGCGTTTCGTTGGTTGCGCTGTCATGACAAGGTTCTCATCTCAATTCTAATCTACCTGAATGCTCCAGAGGCTTGACTTTTAAGGCTTATCTAGATCAATGTTGCCTTGATAACGGGGATCAACTGCTTGTTCTTCTAACTTATCACGCTCCCGTCGGATGGAATCGAGATAATCTTGCAAGGCATAACATAAGCGATCACAACCTTCACCCGTTAACGCCGAAATTTCAAAGACGGGACCTGACCACTTAAAGCGTTTAATAAAATCAGCGATGATTTTTTTTCGTTCTGCTTCAGGAAGCATGTCGACTTTATTTAAAACTAACCACCGTGGCTTTTCATATAAAGCTTCGTCGTATTTACGCAATTCGTTCACAATGGCTTTTGCATCAGCAACGTTATCAACTGCTTCATCGAAAGGCGCAATATCGATTAGGTGCAATAAAACCCCGGTACGTTGAAGATGGCGTAAAAACCGGTGCCCTAAACCAGCACCTTCGGCTGCACCCTCAATTAATCCGGGAATATCAGCAATCACAAAACTACGCTCTTGCCCAACTCGCACTACCCCTAAATTGGGATGTAAGGTTGTAAACGGATAGTCGGCAATTTTGGGGCGCGCATTAGATACAGCGGTAATCAGGGTTGATTTACCGGCATTAGGCATGCCCAATAAACCGACATCAGCCAAGACCTTTAATTCCAGCTTTAATTTTTTGCGATCACCTTCTTTGCCGTTGGTTTTTTGGCGAGGAGCGCGATTAGTGCTACTTTTAAAATGAATATTTCCCCAGCCGCCTACACCACCCTCTGCCAAACAGAGACGTTCACCATGGGTCGTTAAATCTGCAATGGGTTCGCCCGTTTCGAAATCGCTAATGATGGTACCCACTGGCATGCGTAGTTCAATATCTTCACCGGCGCGGCCATAGCAATCTGCGCCACGTCCTGGCTCACCATTTTTGGCTAAATGGGTTTTCGCATAACGATAATCGATGAGCGTATTAATGTTGCGGTCAGCAATCGCGTAGACACTTCCGCCACGCCCGCCATCACCACCATCGGGGCCACCAAACTCAATAAATTTTTCGCGACGCATTGAGGCACTACCAGCTCCACCGTTGCCAGCAATTACTTCAATTCGGGCTTCATCAATAAATTTCATAAATAAAAAAGGCCTCGCTTTCTGCGAGGCCTGCTTCTGAGAGTTATAAGTTCAGGTCAATTCAAACCAACCATCGAATTGCCGTGAGACCGGTCTCAGCCAGGCGCCTAATAAAAATTTAGGCCTTAGGTGGCAGGACCGATACTTGTGCTTTATTTAATGCACCCTTCACACTAAATTGCACTTGGCCGTTAATTAATGCAAATAAGGTGTGATCTTTACCAATACCAACATTGATACCAGGATGTACTTTGGTACCTCGCTGGCGAATAATGATGCTACCCGCATTAATATGCTCGCCACCAAATACTTTTACGCCTAAGCGTTTCGATTCTGAATCGCGACCGTTACGTGTTGAACCGCCGCCTTTTTTTTGTGCCATTGTGCTTTCTCCTACTGAACAGCTTCAGCCTAATTAGGCTTTGATCGAGTTAATCAGAATTTCAGTGAAATTCTGGCGATGACCTTGGTGCTTTTGATAATGCTTGCGCCGACGCATCTTGAAGATTGTCACTTTGTCGTGACGTCCCTGGGAGATGACAGTGGCCATCACAGCGGCACCATTAACCAATGGATCACCCAATTTGAGTGAAGCGCCCTCGCCTACGGCGAGAACTTGGTCGAGGGTAATTTCGCTGCCGATATCCGCTGGTATCTGTTCTATTTTCAATTTTTCACCAGCAGCAACTTTATACTGTTTGCCACCGGTTTTTATGACCGCGTACATGGTAGAAACCTCAATTTAAGACTACTTTTAAACCACTTTTACGACTAATCCACCGTGGATTAGCCAAGCCGATTATTATATCCTGCATGACAAACAGTGTCAAAAACATTGACTTAGCCCCTATATTGGCCCCCATAGCCCCTGATTTAAAGGCTTTGGATGAGGTGATTAAGCGTCGTCTCGCTTCCGAAGTGGCCTTAATTGACCAAATTTCCAGCTACATTATCCAAGCCGGGGGTAAGCGAATTCGACCTACCTTGCTCTTACTCACCGCAAAAGCCTTAGCGCATGGACAAGATACTCCCCATACCTTAGAGATTGCTGCCGTAGTTGAGTTTATTCATACCGCCACCCTATTGCACGATGATGTTGTCGATGAATCAACCCTGCGCCGGGGCCGCGAAACTGCAAATGCGGCCTTTGGCAATGCCGCCAGCGTGCTAGTTGGGGATTTTTTATATTCGCGCGCGTTCCAAATGATGGTCACACCGAATGATTTACGCATCATGCAAATTCTCTCGGACGCTACCAATACGATTGCCGAGGGCGAGGTATTGCAGCTACTGAATATGAATGACCCCGAAGTCAGCGAATCAAGCTATTTGCAAGTCATTCGCTATAAAACTGCAAAACTATTTGAGGCCTCGGCTGAGTTAGGCGCCTTATTAGCCCGTTCTTCAGAAATTGATCGTGAATTAGCAGCTGCTTTTGGACGCCATATTGGTACCGCTTTTCAGCTCATGGATGACATGCTTGATTACACCGCCAATGCAGCGCAAATGGGTAAAAATGCCGGTGATGATTTACGCGAAGGGAAGCCCACCTTACCGCTGATTTTTTTATTAGAGAACGGTAGTCAAGATGAGCGTTTACTCGTACGTGAAGCAATTACGCAGAACACTGATCTACCGGATGATGTTTTTAGTCAAATATTAAAAGCGGTGCAAGCATCCGGTGCACTGGAATATACCCATCAAGCCGCTGAGCGTGAGGCCAATTTAGCCTTAGCAACGATTCGCAATTTTCCTGAAAATGAAGCGACTACAGCTTTACGAGCCCTTTGTGCCTATTCATTAAATCGGCAAACCTAAGCCGCCGAGCTAAAATATCCTCAGCAACACGGAATGTAGCGCAGCCTGGTAGCGCACCTCGTTCGGGACGAGGGGGTCGGAGGTTCGAATCCTCTCATTCCGACCATTTATCACTTTTCAATTTATTTATTTAATCTTAATCATGGCTCAATGGCTTCGTTTTAATCATCACGGTAAGGCCTACTTTGGCCAATTAAATCAATCCCAAATTTCGGTCTATGAAGGTAATCTTTTTGATCATCCTCGGGCCACGGGCGAATCTTTTGCTCTTGCAGAGGTTGAACTTGATATTCCTTGTGTGCCCACAAAAATGGTGGCACTAGTTGATAATTTTTATGCTTTGGTGGAAAAATTAGCCCATGCAGTACCCGCTGAGCCCCTCTATTTTCTCAAGGGTAACAACTCTTTTCTAGCTAGCGGCAAACCCATTTGCCTGCCCAAATCGTATAGCGGAAAAGTAGTTTATGAAGGTGAGTTAGGAATTGTGATTGGTAAAAAATCACAGGACTTAACAGAAGCAGAAGC
>CAILUH010000006.1 GCA_903837335.1 uncultured beta proteobacterium
ACAAAAATGGAGAGTTCGGCTAAGTCGGGTGCAAATAGCGAGGTCATACTGTAGACAATTCCCACCAGCAAGCCTGCAACTACAGCGCCAACGGGTGATCCCATGCCACCAACAACTGTGACTACGAAAGACTCTGCCAAAATAGGAATTCCCATTTCGGGATTAACCGAGCGCGTCGGTGACGCTAAGATGCCAGAGAGACCTGCAATCGCAGTACCAACCGCAAATACCAATAACCAAACCTTGGCAATATCGACGCCTAAAACCTTCAGAATTTCTTGATCCCGTGAGCCTGCTTTAATAATTAAGCCATAGCGGGTTTTTTGAATGAATAGCCAGATACATAAAATGATCACCGCTGTTGCTGCGATTAAAAAGAGGCGGTATTTAGGAAAGTAACCAAAGCCGACATTCACTGAGCCGGTAAGACCCTCGGGCGTAATGGAGGGCATACCTTCAATGCCAAAAATAATCCGGGTCAATTCAATTAAGACATACGAGAGACCAAATGTAAGTAGTAGTGGGTAATCAATTCCACGACCATACATTGGGCGCACTAAAAATCGCTCGGTGAATAAGCCCATCACACCCGTAATAAGAGGAACTACGAGCAAACTAAACCAAAAGCTACCTGTTAAACCTAAAAAATAGACACCCAAAAATGCGCCGACCATAAAAAATGCACCATGGGCAAAATTCACTACTGTTAGCATGCCAAAAATTAAGCAGAGACCCAGAGCCAGCAAAGCATAAATACTCCCGAGGGCAATCCCCGTGAGTATTTGCATGCAGAGTAGGTCGAGGGTTAATCCAGTCATAACGTTTGGCATTAAAAAACCGATACCCATTTCAAGTGCATGGGGTATCGGCCTTTAATTGGCTACAGTTATTTTCTTAAACTTTAAATCCTAGTTCAGCGCAGCTACGCATATTTTCTTCTGATGTGGGGTCAATTTGTAAAATATTGAAGACGTCGTACTTATCTTTCATATTTTTTGATTTTGAGTCGATCAGAATCACTGATTGCACTGCTTGATGATCACACTTGCGGTAATACTCAGGGCCTTTATACCAATCATATTTCAGCTGCTCTAGGGCAGTAATAACTTTTGGCGTATCGGTGGACTTTGCATTTTTAATGGCTTGCAAAATACTGCGAATACCTGAATAACCTAAGGCGCCGTAATCGGATGGCACCGCGCCACCATAGGCTTTGCGGAAACGATCGTTAAATATTTTGGCGCTTGGAATACGATCTTCTAGACCCCAGTAATAGGATGTGCCGCCCATGATGCCTTCGAAGGCCTCTGGACCGCCTGCTTGACGCGCGGTATAGAGCAACACAGGAGTCACAATTTTCATGCTATTTTTTAAGCCAAAGTCGGTACATTGCTTGGCGGAATTAACCAGGTCACGTCCAAAGTTACAAAGCACCAAAATATCAGGATTTAAGGCTTTAATGCGCGGTAAAAATGCGGAGTAATCAGCGGCACCAAGGGGGTGACGAATATCAGCCAAGGTAGTGGCGCCCATCTTTTTGCCAGCCCGTTCAAAAGCGCGCACCATTTCATGGCCGTAAGCATAGTCAGCAGTGAGAAAAACAATTTTTTTGCCAAAGCGGGGAATTGCATAGCGCGCGACTGCACCAGCAGTCATGGTGGGGTTAAGCGCTTCGTGAAAAGTGTAGATGCTCCAATCTTTTACTTCATTAATTGCATCCGATTGGCTAATCGAGTTAAAAATGACTTTACGTTCTTTGCAAACTGCATTAATTGATAGCTGTGTGGCAGCAGATAAAGAGCCAACCACATAATCGACTTTATCTTTTTCAATTAACTCTAAAGTGCGGGTAGCCGCTTCGCCAGGGTTTAATTTGTCGTCGCGTACCAATAATTCTGCTTTGCGACCATTAAAGCCGCCAGCCTCATTAAATTCTTTAATGGCCAATTCAGCAGCCCGGGCTTGATCTTGTGCTTCTGCTGAAAAGGCGCCTGTTAACGGCGTGGGAAAACCGATCTTAATTGGCGCAGTTTGCGCTTTAGCAATATTGAACCAAAATGGGGTTGAAGCGACGGCTGCGCCCCCAATGAGAAGTTTACGGCGCTGAGGGTTTGTGTTTGGTTTGTGGCTCATGGTGTCTCCTTCATAAAAACGTTTTTATATTGAAATGAAATGCTAATTTTTAAATCTTAACTGAATGCTGAAATTCTGGTGGTACAGCCTTACCTTCTGCTAATAATTGACTAATATCGACAGCAGTTTCTGACATTACCGTATTGGCATTGCGTTTGACGGTATGGGCAGGCAGATCCGCTGTATTTCCTTGTTTGCCTTGAGCTTGCATATAGCATCCCAGGTACTGCGCCCGTTTAACAACCTGCTGACCTAGGGTAAGGCGGGACGTTTCATAGGCTAGCAAGGCTTGCGGGGTTGCTCCAAAGGTGGCAATGCAACTAGCAATCACCCGTGCTTCATCACCGGCTTTGGTCACTCCCATGCCAACATGGGGGCGACCAACAAAGGCGGCATCACCCATCAGCGCGACGCGATTAAAAGCAATTTGCTGCGAATAGACGTCGTAAATAGCCTGCAAAAAGGGCTGTGGGGTTTTTTCGATGACCTCCGCAAATTGCGGTGCCAAAATAGCGCGCGCGGTTTCTCGCATCCGAGCGATATGGCGCCATGCAACTTTGGCAGGAGGAATACCGAGTGGATAGGTAATACCATCGGTATCAGTAAGTAATTCAGTCAGCTCGGTAGTTGCATCAGCTGGCCGATACCAGACAAAGTTATAACGGCGCTGACCGGCACGGGTATCGTTACCCGAGCCCGCCACAGGATAGCCGAGCATTTGCTCACCACTAGGTAAACAAAAGCCAAAATAATTAAAAAGACTCGCGCGCGTGTAATTTGACAACACGCTTTCATCACAAACGCCACGCCATGCAATGTAACCGGCATATTCAGGTTGTACCATTGGCGCAAGTTGGGCGCGAACCCCAGAGCGAATGCCATCAGAAGCAATGAGCAGTTCGGCCGCATATTCACTCTTATCTTCGCAAGTGATGTTGACAGCACTGTCGGTTTGCGTAAGACCAATAATCGTTTTACCTTGCAAATATCGTTCAGGGGGGAATTGATTTTTAAGTAGGTGGTAGAGCCTGCTCCACGAAGTTAAGATTTGCGGCAACACGATTTCATCCAGGCAATCGCCAGCGGCACTTAAGGTCACCCGTTTCTCAACCCGCACCCCAAGCGATTCACTCGCGGGTACGCCTGCAATAATGAGGGCTTCTGCCAATGCATCGTGGGTTACGATCCCCGCACCACGGCCGTCAAGTGAGCCCAAGGCCTTTTCCAAGATAGTTACATCGTGGCCTTGACGCAGCAGCATATTGGCGACAAAAAGTCCACCTAAAGAGCCACCAGCAACGACTATTCTTGCCATTACGGGTTTAGCCTTTTACGTCTAAAGCCGCTTTTTCAGCCGCGGGATAATTGAGCTCAATGACAATCCCATTGGGGTCATCGAGGAATATTTGATGCAATTTTAAAAGTGGCACAGTACGTTCACGGTAGGGTACCGCTAGGGTTTTTAATTTGCTCAACATGGACCCTAAGCCTGCGGCTAAAAAAGCAATGTGATCAATTGCCCCAGAGCCTTGTAGAGAGGAAAAATCACGGTCGCCTAAATATTTTTTTAAGCCCTCAGGATCATTCTTATCGATGGCAATGAGATGTAGAACTGCATTGTTGTAATCATTATCTGCACCGCTATAAAGCCAAACACCAGGAAATGGAAAATCCGGACGAGGGCCTTTTTTTAAATCTAAAACTTGGGAATAAAAAGCCACTGTTTTGTCAATTTCTAAACTACGAATAGAAAAATGATTCAGAATTAATTGCGCCATCATGACCTCGCTGAAGATGTAAAGAGATTTTGTGCTGATAAAAGATAGGAATAAATTCGATCCCGAATAATTGCCTCATCCGTATCCGGCGATACCGGGCTATAAATCGCTTGACCATAGATCCAGCGGCGGATGCCAATATAAAAAATACCACCATGTAAACCCATCAAGAGCTCTAGCTCACGGTTACTTGGCTTAGCGCGGGTATTGCGTTGACAATATTTACGGGTTTCTCGGATGAGGCGAGGGATTAAACGCGAGCGCAAGGATTCGAAAAAACGATCGCTAATGGCGTGGTCGCTTAAGCCCGAATAAATAAGAATGCGCACAAAGTCGTAAGTGAGAACGCTGGTAGAGTAATCGAGATAAAAGGCGTTTAACTTGGCTTCTGGCTGCAGCGTTTTATCGTCTAATAAATCTTCCCATTCGGTTTTCCAGCGGCGTTCAAAAACCTCTTGATAGACCTTTTTAATCAACGCATCTTTGGTAGGAAAGTAATGGTAGAGGAGGGTATGGGTAATACCCAGTTCTTCGGTAAGGTTACGCAATTGTCCGTCCATGCCATAGCGGGCAAAAAATTGAATTGCGCCATCGATAATTTGTTTTTGCCGGTCAACTGTGTTCATCCGCCGCCGCAGAGCAGGGGGCTTGTCTAAAACTACGTTCGCGATCAATTCCATGGCTTTAAGGGTTTATCCTCATTTGGTCTTATTGACCAAAAGTTCAATAATGGATCATTGTTGACCACTTGGTTGATAAGACTCTATTCGTATAAACCCGAGGAGAATGAATGGAACTTAATGGCGAGCAGTTTATTGCCGCATCTGTACCTGCTGTTTGGCGGGGCTTAAATGATGTCGCAGTCCTGGGGAAGGCTATACCTGGTTGCGAGGCAATTGAGCGCATTTCACCTGAAGAGGTACATGCAAAGGTGATGTTTAAGATTGGCCCTGTTCGCGCTCGGTTTGCTGGCAAGCTTTTACTTTCTGATGTGATTGAAGAAAAATCGTGTTCGATGGCGTTTGAAGGATCGGGTGGTGCAGCTGGTTTTGCTAAAGGGCGCTCGCGGGTTGAATTAATTAGTGCTGAGGGAGGCACTTTGGTGAGCTTTACGACGGAGGCCTCAATTGGCGGGAAGTTAGGGCAAATTGGGGGCCGACTCATTAGCGCTTCGGCAAAAAAAATTGCTGATGATTTTTTTGAAGCTTTCGCCAAAGAATTAAATCCACTCGCTAGTGAAATCACCGATGGGGGAGAAGCATGAAAGCGGCAGCATTTGATTACATTAAAGTGCAATCGATTCCTGAGGTTTTGGCTTTAATGCGAGAGCACGGCGATGATGCGCGTTTAATTGCTGGCGGCCAAACATTATTGGCTACCTTAAACATGCGCTTATCCGAGCCGCAGTTACTAATTGATATTACGGAACTTACCGAATTAAAAGGCATTGAATTAAGTGGCGAGCATTTATGGGTCGGGGCTTTGGTAACGCATACTGAAATTGAAGACGCCGCCCTAATTAAGAAATACGCACCAATTTTACAAGCAGCAGCCCCGCACATTGCGCATCGGGCTATTCGTAACTTGGGTACTTGGGGTGGTTCACTAGTGTATGGAGATCCAGCGGCAGAGTGGCCAGCTTGTAGTATTGCGGTGAATGCAGCAATGGTCGTACGCGGTTTGCAGGGCGAGCGTCGTATTCCAGCGCGCGATTTTTTTGTCGATCTATACACCACTGCTTTAGCACCAGATGAAATTTTAATGGGTACCGAAATTCCCTTGGCAAACGCAAAAGACGTTTTCTCTTTTCAAGAATTGGCGCGGCGCCATGGCGACTATGCTGTAGCAGGCTTAGCTGCGGTAGCAAAAAAAACCGGTCAAGCTCTTAGCGACTGTAACTTTGTTTTTTTCTCTGTAGCTACTACGCCGGTAGCTGCGGTACAAGCGCAAAATCTAGTCAATGGCCAAGTGGTGAACGCTGAATTAATCACTGCAGCAGTTGCAGTGGCACGTGCGGAGATTGAAACCATGGAGGATATAACCAACAGCGCAGCAGCAAAAAGTCATTTGGTAGGCGTACTGCTAGAGCGCGCTTTAAAAAAAATGTTGGCTGATTAAATTAGAGCGTCTTGCGCTAGAGTTAATTAAGGAAAATAAGAATGAATCCAAAAATTCCGATTGATATGATTGTGAATGGAAATAGAGTCCAGGCTGAAATCGAGCCACGCCGTCACTTGGTTGATTTTTTAAGGGAAGATTTAGGCTTAAAGGGCCCTCACTTGGGCTGCGAACAGGGCGCCTGTGGCGCATGTACCGTGCGGGTCGACGGACAAATCGTGCGTGGTTGCTTGTATTTAGCAGTACAAGCCAATGGCAAAGTGGTTGATACCGTAGAGGGCTTAACTGCACAAGGTGCCTTAACTGAATTACAAGATGCTTTTATGCGGCGCAATGCTATGCAATGCGGGTTTTGCTCTTCGGGCATGTTGTTGTCGGCTGCTGAATTGATTGAGCAGCAACCTCAAGCTACGCGCGAGCAAGTGCGCGAGTGGATTTCTGGCAATTATTGTCGTTGTACTGGCTACCATTCTATTGTGGATGCCATCATGGATGTATTGGAGGCGCAGCGTGAACAAACCGAATGATCTTGCAGGATTAGTACTTGATCCTGTTACTGCCGACCAACGTTACATTGGCGAGAGTGAGCCACGCCGTAGTGCCAAACGCTTATTAGAGGGCCAAGGTACGTATGTTGATGATCTACAGTTTCCACGTATGGGTCATGTGGTGTATTGGCGTTCGCCGGTTGCGCATATGCAGATTTTGCAAATCCATACTGCCGCAGCGCGTAACATGCCAGGCGTTTTAGCGGTCGTAGATGGTGTACAGATGGCGACCATCTGCAAGCCTTGGGTCGCTACTTTAAGTCATCTTGCTGGGATGAAATCAGCCCCGCAACACGCTTTAGCGATTGAACGCGCTTGCTGGCAAGGGGAGCCCGTAGTTGCAGTAGTCGCAGATACCCGTGCACAAGCCGAAGATGCTTTACAACTCATTGAGGTGGAATGGGAGGAGTTACCTGCCGTGGTCTCTATGCTGACTGCTTTAGATCCTGAAACACCTTTGATTCATCCGGAGTTAGGCGATAACCTGTGTTTTAGTCGCACTCTAGATGTAGGACAGGTCGATGCGCAGTTTGCGACTGCCGAGATTGTGGCTGAAGCTACTTTTGGGTTTGGACGACATACCGGGGTTACGCTTGAGCCCCGTTGTCAAATTGCAGATTACAACCCCGGCGATGGTCGCTTAACGGTCTATCATTCGCAGCAAGCCCCGCACATGATGCAAGATCTCTATTGCCGGCAATTTGGTTTGGCTGAATCGGATGTGCATGTCATTTGTAAAGATGTTGGTGGTTCATTTGGGATTAAAGTGCACGCCTATCCCGATGATTTTGCAACTGTTGGTTTGGCTATTTTATTAGGGCGCCCCATTAAATTTGTGGCTGACCGTCTAGAGTCATTTACCAGCGATATTCATGCTCGTGAACATCAAGTGAAGGGACGTATTGCAGTTAATAAGCAGGGCGATATTTTGGCTTTCGAGATTGATGATCTCACAGCAATTGGCCCCTATTCAATGTTCCCGCGCACCAGTGCAATTGAAGGCAATCAAGTGGTTAACTTAGTTGGCGGCCCTTATAAGCACCAACATTATCGCGCCCAACTGCAGGTGGTGTTTCAAAATAAAACCCCCACTTGTCAATACCGCGGCGTAGGTCATCCCATCGCTTGTGCTGTTACAGAAGGTTTAGTGGATTTAGCAGCAGAAAAATTACAAATGGACCCTTTAGCTTTTCGGCGGCGCAATGTGATTCCGGATGATGCCTATCCATGCTCGGGAGCCTCGGGAATTAAGTTAGAAATTCTCTCGCATGAACAATGTTTGCGCACCATTGAAAAAATGATGAATTACACCGAATTGCGCCAAGAGCAAGCCACGCTTCGAAAAAAAGGCATTTATCGGGGTATCGGTTTTGCTGCCTTAATTGAATTAACCAATCCCAGTGCAGCATTTTATGGTGTTGGCGGGGCCCGCATTGCTTCGCAAGATGGCGCTACGGCTAGACTCGACCCATCAGGGGTGGTGAGTATTATGGTGGGTGTAGGTGAACAGGGCCAAGGCACCGAAGGTATATATGCGCAAATTGCCGCGGATGCCGTTGGAGTGCCGATTACAGATGTGCGGATTATTACGGGTGATACGGCCGTAACTCCTTATGGGGGTGGCACCTGGGCATCCCGTGGCGCTGGAATTGGTGGCGAAGCAGTGTTGTTAGCAGCGCAGGCTTTACAAGAAAATATTTTGCGTTTAGCTGGCGCTATTTTGCAGCGTGATACCGCTGAATTGCTGGTGCGACGGAGTCAAATTATTGATAAAGCGACCGGCCAAGCAGTGCTACCATTTTCAGAAATAGGGCGCATTGGTTACTTCCGTACCGATACCCTTCCAAATGATTTTAAAGTGGACTTAATGGTGACCCGCCATTATGCACAACGGGATTATCCATTTATCTTTACCAATGGCGTACAAGCCTCTTACGTTGAAGTAGATATCGATACCGGGTTTGTTACTTTGCTTAAGCATTGGGCAGTTGAAGATTGTGGGCGGGTATTGAACCCGATGTTGGTAGATGAGCAAGTTCGCGGGGCAATTGTGCAAGGCATCGGTGGCGTACTCTATGAAGAGTGTCTTTATGATGACAGCGGCCTGTTACGCAATGGGAATATGGCTGATTATTTGGTGCCCATGGCAAATGAAATGCCCGATATTGAAGTGGCACATGTCCAAACACCTACGGCCTCTTCGCAATTAGGGGCCAAAGGCGCTGGTGAAGCTGGTACTGCTGGCGCACCAGCGGCGGTGATGAATGCCATTAACGACGCCTTAATGCCATTTAACGTTAAGGTATTTGAGCAGCCCATTACCTCGGAAAAAATTCTTCGCGCCTTAGGCAAAATTTAAGTTTTTTTAAGTCCTGTACTATTGCTAATCTTCATATCAAATTGCGAGAATAATGATGTCTTTTTTAAGCGGAAAAATTGCTTTAGTGACTGGCTCAACCAGCGGGATTGGATTAGCTATAGCTAAGGCCTTGGCACAGCAAGGCGTTCACGTCATGATGAATGGTTTTGGTGAAAAAGAAGCTGCCCTAGCAGAGGTTAAAGCCTTTGGAGTAGAAGTAGATTATCACGGCGCTGATATGAGTAAGCCTAAAGAAATTGAAGACTTGATTCTGGCAGTTGAAAAACGTTTTGGGTCGCTCGATATTTTAGTCAACAATGCCGGTATTCAGCATGTCGATAAAATTGAAGATTTTCCGGCAGAAAGATGGGAAGCCGTGATTGCGATTAATCTCAGCTCAGCCTTTTATGCGAGCCACTTTGCTTTACCAGCAATGAAGAAACGTAACTGGGGTCGCATTATTAATATTGCTTCAGTGCATGGTTTAGTAGGATCAGCTGATAAGTCGGCTTATGTTGCAGCTAAACATGGAATTATTGGTCTTACAAAAGTAACTGCCTTAGAAAATGCGCGCACTGGAATTACTTGCAATGCGATTTGCCCAGGTTGGGTACTCACTCCGTTAGTGCAAAAGCAGGTTGATGCGCGCGCTGAACGTGAACATATTTCCAATGAAGCTGCCAAAATTGCTTTGGTCTCTGAGAAGCAGCCTTCAGGCGAGTTCGTCAAGCTAGAGCAGTTGGGTGCGTTAGCCGTCTTCCTCTGTGGACCAGATGCCTCAGAGGTTAGGGGTGCCGCTTGGAATATGGATGGTGGTTGGGTAGCCCAATAAAACAACTATTGCTGTGGTGCTGCATGTAGCCGATCAACCTTACCAGCCATCAGTAGCTGGCTAGGCAGTCTTCGCCCAATGAGGGTTTGCAAGTCCCCCGAGCATTCCAGCAGCAGGTCTAAATTGATATTGGTAGCGTAGCCCATTAAATCCAACATATGCACTAATTCTTCGGTGCAAATATTACCGGTTGCGCCTGGTGCGTAAGGACAACCTCCCAAGCCACCCAGAGATGAATCAAAGCGCACTATGCCGGCCTCAACTGCTGCTAAAGCATTTGCTAGACCCATGCCGCGCGTATTGTGAAAGTGTAAGGTCCATTGGATATGCGGATACTTATCTTGTACCACTAAGCAAATGGCTTTGACTTGCGCCGGGTTTGCCATTCCAGTGGTATCGCATATCGTTAGTCCGCGTACCCCTAAATTAGCAAAGTAATCAATCCAATACATCAGGTCTTGAAGACTGATTGTTCCAGCGATAGGGCAACCAAAGCTAGTGGATAAAGAAACGTTACTCGCTATACCTGCTTGGTTGGCAAAGGCAATGACCGCATTTAGTGCAGCAGCAGAATCCGTCCGACTCATGCGCAAATTAGCTTGGTTATGAGCCTCACTTACCGACATCACCAAATTAAACTCGTCGACCTGAACTTCGGCGGCGCGTTGCGCGCCTTTTAAATTTGGAATAAGGGCGGTATATTCCACTTCTGGCTGACGCGTGATGCCTTGCATCACTTGTTCGGCATCCGCCAACATGGGAATTGCCTTGGGGCTGGTAAATGAGCTTACTTCAATTTTTGCGTAGCCGGCATTACTCAGTCGATTAATGAGCCGAATTTTTTCAGCCGTAGGCACGAACTGAGCTTCAGCCTGAAAGCCATCGCGTGTCACAACTTCCTGGATAAACAGGCGTTTAGGGCTCATTTTTAAGAAGGATAATGATAGTTAGAAGGGTGTAAGTACCTATTTTAATTGAGAATAGCGGATTTCTGGCGTTTGCGTACGGAAGATGCTCTTCCCTGAATCGTTTATAGTTACTGCGAATCAAACCGATTGTTTATCAACAGGAGAATTTAAGATGGCTTCAATTCTGACTTCATTAGGGCGTACGGTACTAGCCGGCTTTATCCTTTTGCTCATTATTATTTTTGCGTTCGGCGGCTTTGCTGGTAATAGCTGGACCTTGTTTACCTTTCGTTGGTTGCATGTCACCTCTGGGGTAATGTGGATTGGTTTGTTGTGGTACTTTAATTTTGTCCAAATTCCTTCGATGCCTAAAATTCCTGATGAGCAAAAGCCAGCCATTAGTAAAGTGATTGCCCCTGCGGCTTTATTTTGGTTTCGCTGGGCAGCTTTAGCAACGGTCGTTACTGGTTTGCTAGTCGCCATTATTAGCGGTTATGTACATCAAGCGTTTACTTTACAGCCAGCTTTCCGCGCCATTGGGTTGGGAATGTGGATCGCTTTAATTATGGCCTTTAATGTTTGGTTCATTATTTGGCCTAATCAAAAACGGGCCCTGGGAATAGTGGCAGTTGAGCCTGCTGTCAAGGCAAAATCGGCTCGCGTAGCGATGCTAACTTCACGCATTAACACCGTGTTATCAATCCCAATGTTATTTTTAATGAGCGCCCAATCCCATAATCAAGGTTGGTTTGTGGCAATCATTTCCTAAGTTGGTAAATCTTTAAAGATTTAAGTTACAAAAAACCCACCGCAGAAATCTGTCGGTGGGTTTTTTTATTAGCTTGCCCACTAAATTAAAACAGGGGGTAGTAATTTAGCTAAGGCGGCGCGCTCGGTCGTTGCGGTACCAACTAAGGCAAAGCCCAATAGCTCACCAGTGACACTTTTAAAGCAGGCTTTCATACCACCTTCTTGGGCGATCGACTCCCAGGTACCCACGGCATCTTTTGCAGGGGGAGAGACCACGATTGGCATAGCAGGTGTTTTTACCATCACTGGCATTGCGGGGTAGAGTACAGTTGCTTCTTGTCCTAATAAATTGGGAGCTAAGGCGCGCGCAGCTTGCATAAGGGGCATGACATACGGCAGAACTAAGCCATCTACTTCGGCGCAATCACCCAATGCATATACTTCAGGTGCAGAAGTTTCAAGCCGACGATTAACCTGAATACCCTGCTTAATGCTGAGGCCAGCTAACTTTGCTAAAGTGGTACGCGGTCGCAAACCGACTGCGGAGAGAACCACATCGCTTTGTAAGCGCACACCATTTTTTAATTGCACCACTAGAGCATCTTCATGATAGGAAATGGTTTCAATGGTGGTTTCAAAATGCCAGCTTACGCCAGCCTGAGTTAATTCTCTTTTTAGCTCTTCAGCAGCGCTACTTGGTAGTAGGCGCCCCAGCGGCTGGCTAGCTAAATCAATCACATCGACGGTGTAACCTCCAGCAATTAAATCATTAGCAAACTCAGTGCCAATTAAACCTGCGCCTAAAATTGCGATACGTTTTTTATTAGTAATGCGCTCGCGAAAAGAGCGATATTCCTCTAAGTCATTTACTGAAATCACTTGATCTGCCGCATTTCCTTGCAAGGGCAAGCGAATTTGATCGGCACCCAATGCTAAAACTAATTTGGCATACCCAATCCTGCCTGAAGAGCTGGTAATACATTGATTTTTAATGTCGATTGCGGTGACCTCAGTATGCGCCAAAATAGTAATACCTAATTGCGCTGCCATTTCTTCACATGAGCCAGTAATTAATTGCATGGGCTCTTTTTTTCCAGCAATCGCAGTCGAGAGCATCGGTTTCGAATAAAAGTAAGCTGGCTCACGCGTGATTAAAGTGACAGATATATCTTTATTTAATTTGCGAATTTCGCGAATGACGGTGTAACCCGCTAAACCACTACCGATAATGACTATTGGTGCCTCGATCTTAACCAATTTGGACCATTTCAAAATCCGATTTTGCTACACCGCAATCGGGGCATGCCCAGCTATCGGGCACATCAGCCCAAACAGTACCGGGTGCCAACCCATCCTCCGGCAAGCCTAGGGCTTCATCATAAATAAAGCCACAAACGATACATTGCCACATTTTCATGGAAAACCTTTCAAGATATTAAGATAATTAGAGATTGAATGAGTCAGAGTTTATGTCATTGCTGTTACGATCGAGTACTAATTTTTTATTAAGGATGAATGATGTCAACCACTGAATTACTTTTTACCCCAGTTAATTTAGGTGCTTTACACCTTAAAAATCGCGTAGTGATGGCACCCTTAACGCGGATGAGGTCAATTGCCGACGATGTGCCCAATCCATTGTCGATTACCTATTACAGCCAGCGGGCCAGCGCTGGCTTAATTATTACCGAAGCAACCCAAATTAGCCCCCACGGCAAAGGATATCCGGCTACACCAGGTATTTATTCCCCAGCCCAAACAGCGGCTTGGAAAGAAATTGTGGCTGCCGTACATGCCAAGGGCGGCTTAATGGTGTCGCAGTTATGGCACGTGGGGCGTATTTCACATACCTCCCATCATCCAGAACATGGTGTGCCACTCGCGCCTAGCGCGATTGCGCCAGAGGGCGAAACCTTTACCGCCGATTGGAAAACCATGCCTTACGAAATTCCTAAAGCGATGACCGCTGCTGAAATCGTCGTGCTTTTGCAAGACTTTAAATTAGCCGCCCAAAATGCAAAAGCAGCGGGTTTTGATGGCATTGAAATTCATTCAGCGAATGGTTATTTGCTTGACCAATTTTTGCAAGACGGCACAAATCGCCGGACTGATGCGTATGGTGGTTCAATAGAAAATCGCTGCCGTCTTTTGGTTGAGGTTTTAGACACCGTGGGCACGGTTTTTCCATTTAATCGTATTGGCTTGCGTTTATCACCTTATGGCACATTCAATGACATGAGTGATAGTGATCCGATTGCACTGTTTACTGCAGTGATGCAGCGTTTAAATACCTACGGCCTGGCCTATTTGCATATGATTGAGCCACGCTCTACATCAGCCGGCGGGAATGACCAGGCCTCAGAAGATATGCCGATTACAGCGGCATTATTTCGCAAGTCATTTACTGGTGGATTCATTAGTGCAGGGGGCTATACCCAAGCTTTAGCCGAAACTGCTTTAGAAGATGGCTTAGCGGATGCTATTGCGTTTGGTCGTTTGTATATTTCTAATCCAGATTTAGTGGCGCGTTTTGCACAGCATGCCGATCTCAATCCTTACAATCGGGCTACTTTTTATGGCGGCGGAGCAGAAGGCTATACCGACTATTCCACGCTCTAGGCTAGCTATGATTAATACCTCATCCTGTTTAGTTGGAAAAATTATTTAGCTGAATATAAATGCGCTGCTAAACCATTGGGGGTGGGCTCACCAATTTTATGTAGCGTATTGACATCAGTATGGTGAAACGGTTCAGTCTTTCCTTTAATCATCAGAATCGTATCGAGTTGATACGACCACGTGCCCGCAGCATTAAAAATAACTTCGATATGGTATTCAGTCGTTTTAAACGCATATTCAAGAAATGGATTCGATGAAATACCTGAAGTTGGATCATTTTGATAGGCACTCAATTTAAATTGATCGACATTGGGATCAACCGTATTTGAGGCCATAGCAATTTGTCCACGCGGAATCGCGAGGGTTTGCATCACTAACTGCGTTTTAGGATCCCACAACCAGTAGCCCACTTGATCGTGATACATCTTTATATTTCCGGGCTTAGTAATAAACGTGTGATATCGCAAGCCATACAGTAATTGGGGCCCATTCGTTTGGGGGTCGATAGGTTGCAGTTCGATATGTTCAACATAGGCTTGTTGTTTAGGCCCTGCAGCTTTAGGCTTTACGTCCATACCCATGGTCCCCTCCCAAATTCCGGCAAGACGGGTTAGGGGGCCGAGGTTTTTTAGGGTATCGACACTAACGTCACTTGGCTCGGTATAAATATCGGTTGGAAACTGCTCCATAACAATTCTTCCAAAGAGTATGATTAAGCTATTAATTGTATTTGATGAGGAGATTTAAATGGTCCAACGTTTATCCCAAGTAGTCCTTTCAAGCTGTATCGCTGCTGCTGTAGCCATACCTTCAGGAGCTATCTTTGCCCAGGCTGCTGCGCCAGCCGCTCCAGTTGCACCTACTGCAGCGCCCGCCCCAAGCGCGGCGCCAATGGCTAGCCCAAGTGCCCCTACAGCTGCTGCGTCAGAAAAAAGCACTAAGCAAGCAAAGAAAGATAAAAAAGCCAAGAAAAAGGCTGACAAGAAAGCCAAGAAAAAAACCCCAAAAGCAGGTCAGTCAAATACCGCTACGTAGACCATAATTTAACAATCCAGTAGGCTTGTAGCGATCGGCTATGGGCCTTAACACGCGATATAAAAATCAGAAGGAGAAGACGATGACTTTTAAATACCTACTTGCTGGTGTAAGAACCAGTTGCGGCTTGATTACCGCCATCTGTTTAAATTCTGCTCTGGCAGCACAAGCTACTGAAGTGTTGTGGCTGGGACAATCGGCGTTTCGCATTACTAGCCCCGAGGGCAAAGTGATTTTGGTTGATCCTTGGCTTACACAAAATCCGACTACGCCGGCAAAATGGAAAAACCTCGATGAACTAGGCAAGGTTGATGTTATTTTAGTTACGCATGCGCACGGTGATCACCTTGGTGATGGGCCAACCATTGCGAAGAAACAGAATGTTCCTTTGTATGGCCCAGCTGGTTTAGATCAATCGTTGGTGACGTTGGGCGTTTTACCTCCAGCTTTAGCCCCAAGAATGAATAAGTCCGGCACGATCAAGCCAGTGGGCGACAAAATCAAAATTACGATGGTCAGGGCTGAGCATAGCTCTGAATTACTTTGGAAAAATCCAGAAACTGGCAAAGATGAAACTCATGTTGGTGGCGAGCCGAGTGGTTTTATTATTCAGCTAGAAAATGGTTTTACGATTTACCATATGGGCGATACCGGCCTATTTAGTGATATGAAATTAATTGCCGATTTATATCAACCCGATTTAATTCTAGCGCCGATTGGCGGCCATTACGTAATGGATCCGAAGCAAGCTGCCTATGCTACAAACAACTGGCTGAAGCCCAAATTTGCTATCCCGATGCACTATGCAAGTAACCCATTTTTAGTGGGAACGCCTGCGCAATATATTGAGGCTTTGGGTAAGTCGGGTACCAAGGTATTGCCACTCAAGCAGGGAGAAGCCGCTAGTTTTTAAGGATTACTCGGCTACGCGAGCGCCCTCAATCTGATGGCGCTTCATAGCCTCGGCAACAAAGCCGGATGCTTTAAGATTCGTAATGACGGCGCTTAAATAGCCAGCAATTTCTGCGCTATTGGTGCGCTCTTTCGGGGTGCCAATCGCCTGATTGATAACCATGAAGCGACCTGGCAACAAGCGGACATTGGTATAGCGCTTAGCGTCAACTTCGAGTTGCTGTTTCACGCCGGCGGCAATATTGCCTTTACCACTCATAAATTCTTCAACTACTACAGGTGAGCTTGCTACTCGTATGAGGCTCGCCTGTTTAATTTCACGCGTCAGAAATAAATCATAGGCACTGCCTTTACCAACCACAATTTCATTTCCAGGCTGGTCGACCTCATCGTTTTTTTGGAATGGGGAATTACTCTTCACTAAATAAGCCCCTTCGATTTGGATATAGGGAGGGGTATAGCTAATATCAGCACCTCGCACGGGATCGATCGCAACAAAAATGAGATCAAGGCTACCATTTTTCATCGCTTCAACAGTAGCGCCAGCACTGTTAAATAACTGAAAATCAAGCGCTACACCCGCCTGTTTGCCAATCGCATTAGCAATGTCAACTGAAACCCCTTTGGGTAAGGTGGAGCCAGCATCTTGGGAGGCTAAAACAGGATTACCTAAATTGATGCCCACCCGTAATTTTCCCGTGGGTGCAAAGGCTTGAAGGAGGGTAGGAGAAAGTGGCATGCTGATAAGGGGGTTAGTTTGACTAAAGGCGCCGGTGTAAAAAAAGCCCATTACGCAATAGGCGAAAAATCGTAGCGCTTGCTGCCGCCATGCTGAGCGCCCAATCAGGGGCTTAAAAAAATTCATTTTATCCAATCGTGTCATCATCGGTCAAAATCGATGATAGTGGATATCATATGGGCTTGATAATCGGTGTTTTACCTGAGGAACTAGTAGACGGATGCAGCAACTGAATTTATTAGTGGCACAAGCCCAAGCGCTGGGCGCAAATGTAGCAGAACCAGCAATCGATCCAGCGGTGGGCGAGGTGGCGCGTATTCTGCAAATTTGTAACGCCTGTCGCTACTGCGAGGGGTTTTGTGCAGTCTTCCCAGCGATGACGCGGCGCCTTACATTTAGCCCGAGTGACATTCATTATTTGGCTAACTTATGCCATAACTGTGGCGCCTGTTTGCATGCTTGCCAATATGCGCCCCCCCATGAATTTGGTGTCAATGTACCCCAGTCGCTAGCGGTAGTTCGTAAGGAAACTTATATTGAATATGCATGGCCAAAGTCCTTGGGAGTGCTATATCAAAAGAATGGCATCACTTTAGCGCTGGCGAGCTCGCTTGCGCTCATTTTTTTCTTGGTATTAACGCTCGCTGTGAACGGTAACTTAATTAGTCCAGCACGCAATGGCAACTTTTACGCCGTGTTTTCGCACAATACGCTAGCCTATCTATTTAGCGTCACTTTCCTATTTGCATTACTCGCCTTAGGCATTGGGGTGAGGCGCTTCTGGCAAAGCATTTCTCCTGGCGGTATGGGTGCTGCCAGATTAGCGGCAAGCGCAGAAGCGGCGCATGATGCCTTCACGTTGAAGTACCTTGGCGGTGGCCATGGCGAAGGTTGCAATAATGCGGACGATGGTTTTTCCTTATGGCGCAAACGTTTTCATCATTACACTTTTTATGGCTTTTGTTTATGCTTTGCTGCCACTAGTGTAGCTACGCTATACCACTATGTATTTGGCTGGCAGGCGCCGTATGCAATTGTAAGTCTGCCGGTTATCTTAGGCACATTGGGGGGCATCGGTTTAGTAATTGGTCCGCTAGGTTTGCTGTATTTAAATTTCACGCGCGCCACGCAGCATGGCGATGCGTCACAAAAGCCAATGGATCGGGGCTTTATTTTGTTATTGTTATTCATTAGCGTTTCCGGATTACTGTTATTAGCTTATCGCGAGACCGCCGCCATGGCGATTTTATTAGCAGTGCATCTGGGGTTTGTCATGGCATTTTTTCTTACCATGCCCTATGGTAAATTTGCCCATGGCGTTTATCGGGTTGCTGCGTTATTGAAAAATTCGGTTGAAAAACGCCAAGCGAATAACTTGATGTTAGGTTCCGAGTAAGCAATCTCATGCATTCAATCATAAGGTAAGCAGATGAAACCAAGTCTTAATAATGAAGCCCTAAACCAATTGTTCACCGAGGCCAGGACGATTCATGTATTCCAGCCATCCACTATTAGTGATGAGCAAATTAAGGCGCTCTATAATTTAATGAAGTGGGCCCCGACCGCATTTAATGGCCAACATGGACGATTTATTTTTTTGCGCAGCGCTGCAGCTAAGGACCGACTGAAGCCTGCACTTAGTCCTAATAATATTCCCCAAGTGGATAGCGCAGCTGTCACCGTCATCGTAGCTTACGACAGTCAGTTCTATGAGCATCTACCAAAACTATTCCCTGCTTTTGATGCTAAGCCTATTTATGAAAATAATGCGGATTTATCGCATGAGAATGGCTTCCGCAATAGTGCTTTACAGGGCGCTTTTTTAATCATGGCGGTTCGGGCTCTCGGTTTAGATTGTGGAGCAATGTCAGGATTTGATGCGGCAAAAGTGAATGCAATTTTCTTTCCAGATGGTCGTCACCAAGTCAACTTTTTATTAAATATTGGCATCGCTGATCCACAGGGCTTATATCCACGCGGTCCACGTTTTGACTTTGCTGAGGTTGCCGAGATTTTATAAGTGAGCACGCCAGCAATCTGGGACGCAATTATTATTGGCGGCGGCGCTGCAGGGCTATTTTGTGCTGGTCTAGCTGGTCAACGTGGCAAAAAAATTCTGGTGCTGGATCATGCTGAAGTATTGGGTGAAAAAATCCGCATTAGCGGGGGTGGGCGCTGTAACTTCACGAATAGCGATTCCAGCTCACAACAATTTTTGTCCCTTAACCCGCATTTTATGAAAAGTGCTCTAGCGCGTTATCCTGCTAGTGCATTTATTGATTTAGTTAGAGCTTATGGGATTGGGTTTCACGAAAAACAGGCGGGACAATTATTTTGTAATGACTCGGCTAAACAAATCATAGACTTACTATTTCAGGAATGCACTAAAGGCCAAGTGCAAATTCGGCATCCGGTAAGCGTCAGTACAATTGAGTCGAAATCATCACACTGGGAAGTGATGACCACCCAGGGAAACCACAAAACGCATGCAGTTATTCTTGCTACCGGTGGCTTACCCGTTCCCGCAATTGGTGCCAGTAGTTTTGCTTTAGATCTTGCTAGGCAATTTAATATTGACGTGGTTACGCCACGTGCAGCATTGGTACCCCTGTCGTTTACAGCCAAGGCGTTTTCTCAACTCGATTCTTTGGCAGGATTAAGCCTGCCGGTCACTATTCGCTCGGGGATAAAAGGGCAGCAGTATGGAGCCTGTCTATTTCATGAGGATTTATTATTAACCCATAAAGGTATTTCAGGCCCAGCTGTGCTGCAGGCAAGTAGTTATTGGGAAGAGGGCGAGCCCATTGAAATTGATTGGTTGAGTAACGGTGCTGGTGTGCATGGCGCGAAACTATTTGATGAGATTTTTTCTGCCAACGCCAACCGTCTTAAAACCACTGACAATATTTTGGCGAGTGTGATGCCGCAGCGACTAGCAAAAATGTTTACCGAGCAAGCGGGCTTATTGAGCAAGAAATGGACTGAAGTTGGCAAGATTGAGCAGCAGGCTTTAAAAGCTAGCCTCACAGAATGGCGAGTTAAGCCGGCTGGTACGCTAGGATGGAATAAAGCTGAAGTTATGCGTGGCGGTGTAAGTACCGACGCTTTAAATGGCCAGACCATGATGTCGCGTAATCATGCGGGCCTGTACTTTATTGGCGAATGCGTTGATGTAACAGGCCATTTAGGAGGCCATAATTTCCAATGGGCCTGGTCTAGCGCCTATGTCTGCGCGCATTCCCTATAGGGCCAATACGCTGAAATAATAAAAATGCTGCAATGCAATATTCTGAGCCTAGAAACAGGTTAGAATGCTGTCAGATTAATGGCGTATTTTCAGTTGGCTATATACCTGCTTTCAGTTTAGCGCCATTAACTTTCTTTTTTATTTCTTTTAGGGGTTATCTTGAAAAAATCATTACTATTTGCAGCAATGCTTGCAACCGTTACTGCAACCGCATTTGCTCAGCCAGCTAAACCAGCTATGATGCCAATCGAAGCTGGCGTAGTAGTTATTACAGCCACGGTTGATTCAGTGGATATGAAAGCACGCACTGTCATGTTTAAAGATGACAAAGGCAATATGGTTGGAATGCGCGTTTCCAAAGATGTTAATAATTTGGGTAAAGTGAAAAAGGGCGATGTATTTGTAGTTGAGCATGCCGAAGCTGTTGCCGTAGGCTTAACAGCAGCAGGTAAAGATGCAAAACCTGGCGCTTCAGGCGTTCGCTCTGTACAAATTGCCGGTAAAGGCGGTGCTAAGCCATTTACTGAAATTACCGATACCGTTTTTGCAACTGTCAAAATTGCTTCAATTGATGCCGCTTCACGTGTAGTTACCTTCACATTGCCAAGCGGTGAGAAGCAAAAAGTGAAAGTGGATAAAGCTGTTCTCGGTCTTGAGAAATTTAAAGTTGGTGATGATGTGATGGTTGAGTATGCTGATGAAACAGTAATTACTTTTGTTACTCCTCCTGCCGCTCCAGCAGCACCTGCAGCAGCACCTGCAAAGAAGTAATCTAGCTTGCGGTTTTACCGCTCTAGCTTGATAAACCCATCAGAGTGATCTGGTGGGTTTTTTTAATTCATTGGTAAAGATGTCAAAAATAAAGTCCTTTTTCTTACGCTTTAAACAACAGCTAAGCCAGAGCTGGTTTGATGTTTTTCTCGGTCGTTTTAAGCAGCATTTTTTCATGGGGCGCTGGCGTTGGCTTAGTATCAGCTTGATTGCATGCATCCTGATTACGCTCTTGTGGCTAGTGGTGCGCTCGGTATTTGGCTTCAATACGCCCGATTACCGGACTGCATTAATCGAGGAGGGCCCTCTGGTTGCTTCAATTAATGCCAGTGGCATTTTAAATCCTGTTAAACAAGTTACGGTAGGATCACAAGTCACTGGCATGGTAAAAGAATTATTGGTTGATTTTAATTCGCCAGTAAAACAAGGGCAGGTGATTGCCTTAATTGATCCACGCGATTTTCAGGCGAAATATGATCAAGCTTTAGCTAATTACACCTTAGCCCAAAAGAATCATCAATTTAACCTAAAGTTAATTGATAAAGGTTTTATTTCACCACAAGCCTTGGTGCAGACTGATGCCGCATATAAAACAGCCGAAGCTGCGTTACGTTCAGCTAAAAAATCGCTAGACGATACAGTCATTCGAGCGCCTGTCGATGGTGTGGTGGTGAAGCGGAGTGTGGAGGTTGGACAGACCGTAGCGGCTAGCTTGCAAACCCCAGAGATTTTTATTATTGCCAAAAATTTGGCTGAGATGCAGGTAGATACAGCAATTGATGAAGCTGATGTAGGGCGCTTAAGCGAGGGGCTGAATGCCAGTTTTACCGTTGATGCATTTCCTGGACGTATTTTTAAGTCAAATATTACGCAAATTCGTAAAGCACCTACCACCATTCAAAACGTGGTGACTTACACCGTGATACTGTCGGCCGACAATCCTGATTTGAAGCTATTACCCGGTATGACAGCAAACGTGAAAATTGTGATTGATAAGCGGGAAAAGGTCTTAAAAGTACCTAACGCTGCTTTGCGTTTTCGGATGCCGGCGGCTGGTGATGTGCCTTCAAGTGTCGCGCCATCTAGTGCGGCACCTGCCGCAGGAGCAGCGCGCAAAGGCGCTGGTGGCGCCGGTAACCGCGGCGGCATGCCGACGATTCGCCGGATCTGGATGTTAGAAGAAGAGGGGCTTCGCTCTAAAGCAGTGCAGCGCATGATTAAAACTGGCTTAACCGATGGCAATTTCACAGAAATTTTGCCTGATGATGAGTCAAAATTACCGCCTCTAAAAGTCGGCGAGGAAGTAATTATTGGCATTCAATCTCCGGATAGTAAATCTTCTGGCGCTGGTAGTAGCAGCCCAAGTCGGCCGGCTGGCCCGCGCATGTTTTAAAAACACGACTGCATGACGTGTTAATTCATACTAAAAATTTATGCAAAACTTATGGCATGGGCGATCAAATCGTGCATGCCTTAGATCATGTGTCGCTTGATATTGATGAACAAGACTTCGTAGCGATCGTCGGCGCCTCGGGTTCTGGAAAATCCACTTTTATGAATTTAATTGGCTGCCTTGATCAAGCAACGAGTGGTTCATATCATTTGGCTGGTGAGAATGTGGAAGTGATGGATGCTGACGCGTTAGCCGATATACGTAGCCGCCGTATTGGTTTTGTATTTCAACAATTTAATTTGTTACCGCGTACTTCAGCCCTCGATAATGTGGCACTACCATTACTTTATGCCCGAAATGGCCCATTAGCCCATTTAGATCAGCAAGCACGGATCGATCATGCACGCGTTCGCTTGGAGCAAGTAGGGCTTGGCAAGCGTTTGACCCATACTCCTGCTGAGTTATCAGGCGGCCAACAACAACGTGTTGCAATTGCGCGGGCCTTAGTAAATGATCCAGTTTTAATCTTGGCTGATGAGCCTACTGGCGCTCTAGATTCTAAAACTTCAGTTGAGGTGTTGGAATTATTAACCCGCTTGAATCAGCAAGGCATGACAGTCGTTGTGGTGACCCATTCGCTAGAAGTCGCTGCTTATGCCAAAAGACAAATTACTTTTCGTGATGGTCAAATCGTTGATATTCAAGTGAATTAATGTAATGCAACTGGATCTTAAAACCAATTTATCAATTGCCTTATTGGCCTTACGGATAAATAAATTACGTTCGGTATTAACCATGCTGGGCATAATCATTGGTGTAGCTGCGGTGATTACGATGGTGGCTGTGGGTAGTGGCGCGCAGGCGCGCGTGAAAGAGCAAATTTCTAGCCTCGGCTCTAATCTCATGATTTTAATTCCAGGCACTTTATTGCAGTCGGGGGTACGTCTAGGCGCAGGTAATGCACAAAGTTTGACAGAAGAAGACGCTATCGCCATCGTGCGTGAGGTACCTGAGGTTGCAGTCGCTGCGCCAACTTCGCGGGGCGCTGGGCAAATCGTCACTGGTAATAATAATTGGGGTACCACTATCTATGGTGTGAAGAATGACTATTTTGATGCGCGGGAGTGGCCCTTGGCTAAAGGCCGCCTATTTGATGCCGGCGAATTGCAAGGCGCTAGTAAAGTCGTCATATTGGGACAAACGGTGGCGCGCGAATTATTTGAAGATGCTGATCCAATCGATCAAATGGTACGGATAAAAGGCATTCCTTTTTTAGTGATTGGGGTTGCCGATCGCAAAGGACAGAGTAGTCAAGGTCAAGATCAAGATGACTCGGTGTTTGTGCCTTTATCAACTGGGCGGCGGCGTTTATTTGGTGAAGCGTTGGGCAGAATTTCGCGGGTTGGGTCGATTATTGTGAAGGTTGGCGCTGGCGAGAGTATGAAACTAGCCGAAGAGCATATTACTGATTTATTGCGCCAACGCCATCGTATTCAGCCTACAGCTGATAATGACTTTACAGTGCGTAATTTGACTGAGATATTACAAGCGCAAGAGGCTTCGAGTAAAGTGATGTCGCTTTTATTAGCCGCAGTGGCATCGGTAAGCTTGATGGTAGGCGGTATTGGCATTATGAACATCATGCTAGTTTCAGTAACCGAGCGCACTCGTGAAATTGGTTTGCGTATGGCAATTGGCGCGCGCAGTAAAGATATTTTGGCGCAATTTTTAGTTGAGGCGATGACCTTAGCTACTATTGGCGGCGTGATTGGGGTCTTGTTGGGTGCAATTGCCTCTTTATTAGTAGGCTCGCTTGCAGGTTGGCCAGTCGAGCTATCATTTGCATCGATTGCCCTTGCAGTCGGTTTTTCTGCCGCAATTGGTATATTTTTTGGCTACTATCCCGCTAAGAAAGCTGCCAATATGCAACCCATTCAAGCTTTGCGTTACGAATAATTACTTCATAGTTCGGCGTGGGCGCGTAGGCCAAAGAAATTGACCGGGCCTCTTGCTGCGTTATAGGCGGGATTAGCAATGCGCTGATAATCGGCAGTTAAGTAAATTCCTTTATAGAGATTAAAACTATAAAAAGTTTCTGCTATTTGCTCTTGCTTATACTTTAAGGCGCCATCACCGATAAACATCGTGCTCCCGCCTTGCTGTAAGTAAGTAATTTGCTGTGAAGAGATGCCATTAATTGCAAAGCCAACACCAACAGTATCCTTTTTTCTACCCCAGCTAGCACCTTGAAGAGAAAGGCCGCCTGAGAGGGAAAGGCTGATATCGGTAAACGCCTGCGTTTCTGTTTGGCCGTTATTCCAGCTCCAGCGAGCAAAGCTACCCAAATTTTCTGTAATCGCTTGCTCAGCGTTAATCGCATAGCCCCATTTAGTTTGGTAGCCATTACGCACGTTATAGATATTTGGAACGGTATTGGTTTGCTGGCCGAAGTTTACTGCGTTAGTGTAGGTAGCCATGATGCCGCGATTCTGAAATACTAAAGCCCTAATCTTGCCGGGCAGGTTAAATACTACATGCTGATGTGTTACTTCAGCAGTATCGCCATATTGTTGCGTGAGATCGTAGTCTAAATTCAGGCCGTTTGGCGTCTTTGGCATGGCTAGTCTTGACGCACGTACGACCCATGAATCATCATAATATTCAGCGACAAAGCCATAGGTATAGCCACGTGAACTTGCCGCATAGTCGTATGCGCCACTGGCCATAATTGACCAATTTAGAAACTGAGTACGCGGATCATGGCTATAGGTGTTAGCATCAAAAAAATCTAATGCTGAAAAGGTGCCATAGGACAAAACTAAGCGCCGCTTATCAACATTGCCAGCTAATTGATTGGCTACCCCTTCAATGTGTTCTTTGCCGCCTCCCAGTCCAATAGTTTGTCTAAGAAACATCCTTGCCATATAATAAATTGGCGGCACTGCAGAGCCTTTTTGTAATTCGCCATTAGTAAATCCGCCTAAACCGCTTAAATTTGAAAATGGCGTACCCTCAAACATTTCAGGGTTAAGGTATACCTCAGCTCCTTCCCATAAACGCCCCCCTAAAAACGCGGTTGCGCTAAAGGTATAGCTGCGTGGTACATCTCCCTCCGTTTTATTCAGCATACTTTTTTCACCATAGTAGGGTGAATTAAAGTTATTTTTCCACTGTGAAATATAAGTCGACTGTGCGTGAATGCTCCATTGCTCAGTATCATTGGCTAATGGCGTTAAGCTATCAATAATGGGCGTATCTGCAACGGTTTCAGCAGCATTTACTGGTGGTATGGCAATAAAGGATATAACTAGGAAGCTGAGTAGGGCAGGAAAATTGAGTTGGTACTTTCCCTCCCAGTGCTTTTTTTGGGTTCGCAGTTGGCCAAGAAGATGGCATGACGGGAACTTGAAATCCAACATGTTTTAACGCCAAAATCAAAAAAACGAGCTAAATAGCTAATAAGAATCATTCTCAATATAATAGCTTATAATGATAATCATTCTTAATAACAATTTACGGTATAGGAAATGCTTGCGTGATTCTAGCTTGTTAATGTGAAACAACCATGAAACCCATGACTGTGAACCATCTACCTACCGGCTCAGTAAGTCAGGTTGAGCGGGTAAATGCGCCGAGTAATAAGCCAGAATTAGCGCAACAATTAGAAGATATTGGGTTTTTACCCGGCGAGCAGGTAACTGTTTTGCGACGTAGCCTACTGGGTGACCCTTTAATGGTACGAATTGGTTCTTCAACCTTTGCTTTACGGCGCGCCGAGGCTCAATTGATTGAGGTGGCAAATATCTCTCAATGAAATCAAGCAAGATTCATTTTTTTGATCGTGATCCACTGCTAGCATTATTAGGTAATCCTAATTGCGGTAAAACAGCACTCTTTAATCTACTCACTGGTAGTCGGCAAAAAGTTGCTAATTACGCAGGTGTAACCGTGGAGCGCAAAGAGGGGCGTCTTACCTTAGCCTCTGGTAAATCACTGCGCATTCTCGATCTACCGGGCGCCTATAGTTTATATCCCCGTTCGCTTGATGAGCGGGTTACTTGCAATGTACTGCTCGGGCGTGCCGAAGGCGAAAAGCGCCCTGATTTAGTTTTATGCGTATTAAATGCCACAAATCTGCGGAGAAATTTACGGTTGGTGTTGGCAGCAAAACGCTTAGGTTTACCTTGCATTGTTTTGCTCAATATGTCAGACATTGCTAAGCGCAACGGCTTAAAGATTCATAGTGCTGATTTAGCCGCCGAATTGGGTTTGCCAGTGATACCTACGGTTGGCGTAAATGCACATGGCGTTGATGACTTAAGGACTTATTTAGAAGAGCTTGACTGGCTGAATTTACCAGTATCAACGACGCAAATAAATACCCTGACGAATTACACTGAAACTGATAATCAGCGCGTCCAGCACATATTAGAAAAATTAGCACTCAATGAACTTGTGCCAGATGTCTTGGCCGATCGTCTCGATCGTGTTTTGCTGCAGCCAATATTAGGCCCCATTATTCTTATTGCGCTACTATTTTTTATTTTTCAGGCGGTCTTTAGTTGGGCTACTATGCCGATGGAAGCAATTAAGTGGGCCGTTGATGCCACGGCAAGTTTCTTAAGCAGTCATATGCCAGATTCCTGGTTACGCAGCTTACTTATTAATGGCATTTTGGCAGGCTTAGGTGGTGTGTTGGTATTTTTACCGCAAATTTTAATCCTCTTCTTTTTTATTTTGTTGCTTGAGGAATCGGGTTACCTGCCACGCGCCGCTTTTTTATTGGATCGCTTAATGGCAACGGTTGGTTTATCGGGCCGTTCTTTTATTCCCTTGCTGTCAAGTTTTGCGTGCGCTATTCCGGGCATCATGGCGACGCGGAGTATTTCTAATCCACGCGATCGTCTGGTAACTATCTTAATTGCGCCGATGATGACGTGTTCGGCACGCTTACCTGTTTATGCTTTATTAATTTCCGCCTTTATTCCAAACCAAAAGTTATGGGCCACTCTTGATTTGCAGGGTCTCGTCTTATTTTTGCTATATCTTATGGGTATTGTTGGGGCAATGGCGGTAGCGTGGATTTTGAATCATTTTACTAGTAAACAATTTCAAGTACATGCTTTGATGATGGAACTACCAAGTTATCATTTGCCGCGTTTGGGTAATTTATTGACTAGTTTATGGCAGCGCTGTGAAATATTTTTGCGTCGGGTAGGCGGGATCATTTTTATCCTCACAGTATGTCTATGGGCGCTCTCTAGTTTTCCTGCGCCACCACTCGGTGCCAGTGGCGCGCCGATTGAATATAGTTTTGCGGGGATGCTGGGGAAAGCGCTAGCAGTGCTTTTTCAGCCGATTGGGTTTAACTGGCAAATTAGTATCGCCTTGGTA
Source organism: uncultured beta proteobacterium (assembly GCA_903837335.1). Lineage (GTDB taxonomy): Bacteria > Pseudomonadota > Gammaproteobacteria > Burkholderiales > Burkholderiaceae > Polynucleobacter. The sequence continues at coordinate 27,537 of CAILUH010000006.1, forward strand.
CCGGGCCTGGCTGCGCGTGAGGTGGTCGTTAGTTCACTAGCCACAGTTTATGCTTTATCCGCAGCAAATAATAATACGAGTGAAGCCTTGATTCCCTTAATTTCGCAAGCATGGAGCTTAGCCACGGCTCTTTCTTTACTGGCTTGGTTTGTCTTTGCGCCACAATGCCTTTCAACTATTGCCGCAGTTAAGCGTGAAACAGGTGGGTGGAAAATTCCCCTGATTATGCTCAGCTATTTATTTGCTTTGGCTTACTTAGCTTCTTTTGTGACCTATCAAATTGCGCTTCTTTTTGGATGGGGCTAATAATTGATGCCCCAGACGCTCTGGTATTCATGAGAAAATAAGACAAATTTTTGTAGTTGTAAAAAATGGAGAGACAAAATGCCACTCATAGCAAAAAAAGAATATTTACAGATCAGCTTAGTTGGTTTGTGGATTTTTATTGCTAACGGAGTAAGTGCCGCCAGCGTACAAGAGCAAATGGATCAATCGCCAGAAGTGAAGGCAGCCATAATCGAGCTAGTATTGGCTAATCATATTTTGTACGATCAAAATGCAGTTGATGGTTATGGTCATATCAGTATTCGTAATCCAATTAATCCGAATACCTTCTTTTTGGCACGTAGTGTTGCTCCCTCTTTGGCACAGATTAGCGATGTCATGGAATTTGATATGGATGGTAAGGCGTTAAACGGCGATACTCGTGTGGCTTATGGCGAGCGCTTTATTCATAGCGGCATTTTGCGTAATCGTCCAGATATTAATTCAGTTGTGCATGGCCATGCCGCATCCATCTTGCCTTATGGGTTAACGCAAGGTAATTTAAAGCCTGTTTATCATATGAGCGCTTTTTTAGGTGAAGGAACACCGATTTTTGAAATTCGGGAGTTTGCGCAACCAAGCCCAGATACTGATATGTTTATTAGTAACCCTACTTTAGGTCAAGCACTAGCAAAGACGATGGGCCAAAAGAATTTTGTGCTGATGCGCGGGCATGGTTATGCCGCCGCAGGAGAGTCGATACGTCAGGTTGTCTTTCGTTCGGTTTATGCGATTCAAAATGCAACCATTCAAACAGAAGCAAGTAAGATGGGTAAGGTCCAATATTTAACGGCTGAAGAAGCAAAAAAATCTCAAGCAACTATTGAAAAAACAATCAATCGTCCATGGGAATTATGGAGTTTACGGGTGGGTGGTAAGTAATGTCCTTGCAAGTATTAGCATTTGATGTTTTTGGAACCGTTGTCGATTGGCACGGTTCAATTACAGAAGAAGTTTCTCAAATGAATCTAAACGTTGATCCGTTGGCATTTGCCACTGCTTGGCGTGATGGCTATAAGCCTGCGATGGCGCGGGTGCGTTCAGGCGAGTTGCCCTGGACGCGTATCGACGATTTACACTTTATGATTCTTGAGCAAGTGCTGCTGCAGTTCGGTATCACCACATTAAGTGAAACGCAGAAAAGAGATCTCAATCGGGTATGGCATCGACTAGCTGCATGGCCTGATGCCGTTTTGGGTTTACAACAGCTCAAAAGTAAATACACTATTGTCACTTTATCGAATGGCAATTTAGGTTTATTGGCTGAGATGGCAAAAAATGCTGACTTACCCTGGGATTTGATTTTATCGGCCGAAGTATTTCGCCATTACAAACCTGATCCAGAAACCTATTTGGGGGTAGCGGCTACCTTTGATATTGCCCCCGAGCAGGTAATGCTGGTAGCCACCCATAAAGACGATTTATTAGCGGCCCATAAACTCGGTCTGAAAACAGCGTTTGTTGAGCGGCCCTTTGAGCATGGACCCAATCATTTGCGTCAAGATATGCAAGTAGAGACTTGGACTGATTTTCATGCTAAAGATTTTCTCGACTTAGCACGTCAACTTGGTGCGCACTAATTTCCCAGTGCAAAACCGTTTTCAATTGCTAGTCAATTTACTATTTAGTTTGGCATTTAGCCTTTTTAGTACCGTAAGTTACGCGCAAGCCAATGCCAATAAAAGTACTGTGGGTAGCAGCCCAATAACAGATACAGTAGTTTGGCCTAAAAAGCCGATTCATCTGGTCGTGAGCTTTACACCTGGGGGCGCACCGGATACTTTGGCTCGTATTTTGGCTGATAGTTGGCAGAAAACGCTGGGAGTAAGCGTCTTAGTTGAAAATCGTCCTGGTTTTGGCGGCAATATTGGTGCCGACTATGTAGCTAAGAGCGAGGCAGACGGCTATACCTTGTTAATTGGCACGGTTGGCATTCATGCAATTAACGGTGTGCTTTACGAGAAATTGAGCTATGATCCTAGCCGCGACTTTGCGCCGATTAGTTTTTTAGCTAGCACCCCTAATGTATTGGTGGTGAATAAAAAATTAGCTGCTAATAACTTAAGCGAACTCATCACCCTAGCAAAAGCAGAGCCCAATCAACTGACTTTTGGTTCTTCGGGGTCAGGTACTTCGCTGCACATGTCGGGCGAGCTATTAAAAGAAATGACCGGAATCCAAATTCGCCATATTCCCTATAAGGGACGAGCGCAATTTTTGCCCGACCTTGTTAGTGGGCGCATTAATATCGCCTTTGATAATTTGGCTTCGGCTTTGCCATTGATACAGGCAAATGAAATCCGCGCTATTGGCGTTACTTCAGTGCGACGCTCTGCAGCTGCACCCGATATTCCAACCATCGCCGAGCAAGGGCTGCCTGGATTTGAAGCAGTTTCTTGGTTTGCCTTAGTCGGCCCAATGGGTCTGCCTACTGTTGTACAGAATCGACTAAGCCAACTTACTAAAGAAACTTTGCTCCAGCCCACCGTACAAACTAAATTAAGGGCTAGTGGTCTTGAGCCTGCGCCAAATAGCCCCGTGGAATTAGCGCGTTTTATTGATCAAGAACGGGAAAAATGGGCTGTAATTGTGAAAAAGTCGGGTGCCAAGGCCGATTAGGCTTATTTTTGGTGAGATTAAATAAAGCGCTTTGTCAGCTTAGAATAGTTTCAGGCGTTAATAGCTGATCAGCATAGAATATCTACTGACGACCATTGCAGAACTTGTGGAGGGAATATGCAAAAAATGATAGAACCTAATTTAACCCAAGCTGAATTTTATCCGCACCCCTTTTTTGGGAAAACAGCCATTATTATTTTGGCAGTTCTATTCGGATTTATTGGTTTATCTCACACTAGTCATGCCCAGGCTGGAGCTCATGGTGGTTGGCGGGGCGGGAACGGTAGCGGAGCTGTATGGAATGTTGGCTGGCGCGGAGGACCCGCTTACGGTTATGGTGGTGGATATCGTTATGGCTATGGTGGTGGATATCGTTACGGTTATGGTTGGGGCTACCCCTATGCGGTTGCCCCCATTGTTGTCGGTGCCGGATTTTATGGTGCGCCTGCTTATCCCTATGCCGCTCCATTAGTATATGCACCTCCCGAGCCAATGGTTATGGTTTCTCAACCTCAGCCGAACGTTTGGTATTACTGCGCATCGAGTAAAGCCTATTTCCCCTATGTACAGAGTTGTGCAACTGATTGGCAGGTTCTGCCGGCTATGCCGCCCTCTAGTGCACATGAAGTAAAGCCGCAATAAAATCCATTCTTTATTTAATAAAAGGGTTTTGATGAAACGCCTTATTTGCATCACTTTTGGCATAGCCACTACTGTAGTTGGCTTTACTGCTTGTACTTCTGCGCCAACTGGCCCTACGGTAGCAGTCATGCCAAGAGCAGGTAAGCCTTTTGATGTCTTTCAGAAAGAAGATCAAGAATGCAAACAATACGCTACTACCTCTACCGTAGATACTTCCAATGCGGCTTTGAAAGAGGGCGCAACTAGCGCGGCGGTTGGTGCTGCGTTAGGCGCCGTCGCTGGTGCTGTCATCCAAGGAGGTAATCATCAAAATGTGGGTACAGGTGCCGGCGTAGGGCTATTGGGCGGTGCGGCAATGGGTGCGGCAAACGCAGCAGGCAAACAAAATCAATCACAAACTCAATACAATATTGCTTATCAGCAATGTATGTATGCCAAGGGCAATCAAATACCAAGCTTTCCAACGCAGCGCTAGAAACGTGCAATGACGATAATTTTTATTGACTTAAGTTACAACTACTGGACGCGTTAACTCAAACCGTTCGGCAGTCCTTCTAAATAAATAGAGTAAAAGTATGGCTGCTAAGCCAAGGCTAATGCTGTTAGCCAACCAAAATCCACTTGCGCCTTGCATCGACAAGGGAATGCTGCCAGTCAAGTTAAATCCCAAAATATAGCCGCCACCCAAGCCCACGCCCCAGAGCGATATCGCGTAAATTATCATCGGTAAAAATGCAATACGATAGGCGCGCAAGATAAATGCCGCAGTAACTTGTAAAGAATCGAAGATTTGATACAAGGCAATGAATAAGAACAAGGGAATTGCAAATTGTTTCACGGCTTCTGGTGGGCTGTACAAATCTAGTAAAAACATACGCAGAAACCAGACTGCAATTCCAATCACAATACATAATAAGGTAGTAAAGGTAACGGCAGACCAGCCAATTTCTTCGGCGCGATCTTGGCGATTTGCGCCAATCGATTGTGAGACGAGTGTCATCGTGGCAATGGAGAGTGAGAGCGGAACCATATAAATAACGGTACCAAGATTAGCCACAATTTGATGGCCCGCTAATGCAGTGACGCCAAACCGAGCAATAAATAAAGACATGAACGTAAAAGAAGTTACCTCAATGAGATAACTAAAACCAATTGGCGCGCCTAATTTTAAGATCACCCAAATTCGCTGTAGATTAGGCCAGCTGAATTGTTTAAAGATAGCAAAAGATTGATAAAACCGACCATTCCAGACAATGATTAAGGTGACCAATAGCCATAACCAAGTCACAATAACGGTAGCCACTGCGCAGCCTGGCCCACCCATCGCCTCGATACCAAAGCCACCATATATAAATAAAGCATTTAAAGGAAGCTTTAAGGCTAGCCCAGCAAGTTGTACCGCAGTAATGACTGCCGGTCGTGAGACAGCGTTATGTAGCCCCATTAAAACCCGCATGCCTAAACTTGCTGGCAGGCCAATAGCCAAGATCGATAAATACAAATTTGCTTTAGCATGAATTTCTGCGCTAGCTTGGGCAAGGTCTAAGAGGTGATCGGCGTTCAGTAAAACCAGACAGCCCAATATGGATAGACCAATAGCCAGCCAAGTGGCTTGTCTTACTTCTTCGCCAATTTCATTGAGTCTTTTGGCGCCAAAAAGTTGGCCTGCAATTGGCGCCAAGGCAGAAACAATGCCGGTTAAGCCAACGTAAATACTAATGAAGATGGCTGAGGCCATCGCTAGGGCTGCTAAATCTTCAGCCGAATAGCGAGCAGTCATGGCAGTATCAAGAACTCCAAAAGCGATGACAGCAAGCTGACCAACTAAAATAGGCGTGGCTAACTTTAAAATAGCAGGGACATCTTCGCGCAAACGCGCTAATTTAAAATGCATCATCTGCAGTGTCCGCGCGCTCTACTGCAATTGTTCTTGATAGAGTCGTAACCGTTCATCGCGGTCAGCTGCGCGACGGTCTTCCCAAAGTAAAGTTAACTTTTCTCGATTTAAGTGTCCCAAACCTTGAACCTCATTAGGGTTGTGGGTAAGTAGCCAAGGGCAATTGAGGTCATCGCGTAAGGGTAGGCTAGTGAAATAATCAAACGAAGCCAATTGTGAGTACCCTAAATGCGTGGTGTCGATGCAATAGGCCTCTTTGGGAACGGCTTGAGTTAATCGGTTGGCAACGTATTGGTAGGTCTTAGCGTAGTTAATGGTGGGCAACCAGAGGGTCATTAATAAAACCCACATGAGGGTAGTACCTGAAGCAGAGATAATTAAACAACGCCAAATGACTTTAGGGGCGCGCGAGGTGCGCCAGCGAATAACTAAAGCCCACAGCGAAGTGATGATGATGGCAGCAATAAACGTCGTTAAATTAAATTCGGCTTGAAAACCCGGAATGTAACGTCCAACATTGCTTGCCGTACTTGCAGGAAAGCCAGTAATTTTGGCAAACCAAATGAGCCAAATCATGAAGCCAATTACAGTAAAGCTGAGCATGGCAAACCAATCGATAAAGCTGATGAGGTTACGTTTTAGAATGGGTAAGCTAAAAACGGCTAATACGGATAGCGGTGGAATCAAAATAATTAAATCATGATCATTTGCTTCGGTGCGAAATAAGTTGTATAGCAGCCCACCGAGCGCAATACCCAAGGGAATGCAGATATGGGGTGCGCGCCATGCCCCAGCTTTTTTCTGCCGTACCCAATGCACTAATGCAATGAGTGCTAAAGGCCAAACTGGCCATGCATAGAGCCAAAAATTAATACTTAAAAAACTGAGCGATTTATATGAGGGATAAGCTTGCATGAGCGGCCAATTCAGCCAGCCTTCGAGTGCATTGGCTTGTTGCACAGCGCTAAGATCGAAATAGAGCCAGAGCAAAGGCCAGAATATAAGGCCAATAAATCCTAAGGCAATCGATGTAATCGACCAACGAAAGCGGAGGCGAGTATTGCTTGCGGCAACTGCGCTAGCAGTGCCAATGGCTAATAAAGCCGCCATGATTAAATTGCCTGAGAGAATCACGACGCCAAGCCCAAGGCCTGTCCAGATACCCCCTTGCCATGGTTTGTCTAAACCACGAATGGTGCCGTAGAGGATGAGACTAACACCCATGAGTTGCGCCATCATTGGCGTAGTTTCATGGGCTTGCTGGGCAATACCGACACAGGCTAAAAAAATAAGGAGCGCACCGTCAGCCAAGGTCATGCCATATTCTTTTGGATTGGGTTGACCGCCGAGTGCAAAACGCATTGGCTGCACTTCGGGACGTCGACCGAGCAAATAGCTGGCATACCAAATTGCTAATGCAGCCGCAAAAAAACATAGTGCTGAATAAATACGAGTTGCATTGGCCAAACCCACTAATGGCCCAATCCAATCCATGAGCAGGGCGCCAAACCAGTAGGGTAGAGGGGCACCCATCGAGGCATCACGACCTGCCAAATGGGGAACCAGCCAATCTTGCAGGCCACCTTGATGTAAAGTCCACATCACGCCAAAACCAATAGCGTCTTCGTTCTTCCAGGGATCGCGCTCAAAAAGACCAGCTAAGCCGTACACTAAAGTCAGAGAAAAAATAATGACTCGTGGTATCGAAGCGGTAGCGGCGGCAGTAAGTTTGACCATCAGTTACACAATTTTAAATATTTTCAGTTTTCAGTTTTAATAGCAAGCACTTTTATAGCCATTACTCTATGCATACCAATAAAAAAGGCAGCACAGGCTGCCTTTTTTCTACCGCGGGGGATGTGCTGCTTACCCCCAGCAAAATTATGCGGGTTTTTTAGCGGCAGCTTTTTTAGCCACTGGTTTTTCAGTTGCTTTTGCTTCTTTAGCGGCAGCTTTCTTTTCAGCGGTTTTGGCAGCGCCATCACCGGTGGCTTTAGCCACTGCTTTGCTACCAAATTTCTGACGGAATTTCTCAACGCGTCCAGCCGTATCCATAATTTTTTGGGTACCAGTGTAGAAGGGGTGAGATTCAGATGAGGTTTCAACTTTAGCCAAGGGATACTCTTGGCCGTCTTCCCATTTAATCTTTTCTTTGGTCACAATGGTAGAGCGGGTTTTAAAGCTAAAGTTATTCGAGACGTCGACAAAGACGACTTCGCGGTAATCGGGGTGAATGCCAGGTTTCATATTAAGTCCTTTAGCGGGTAGCCGTTTCAGCCCTTAATTTCAGCCTAAAAAGGCGGAAGAGGGGGAAATACTTGTCCAGGTTTTATTGGGAAAGAAAATTATGCCATGAAATCAATGGGAAAGGCGAACTTTAGCCTTTTTCAGGCCAGAGTACTTAGCCGCCGCGCCGCATTAAATCAAAGAATTCCGCGTTATTTTTAGTCGATTTGAGCTTATCGACGATAAAGTTCATGGCTTCAATATCGTCCATATCGGCCAATAATTTGCGTAAAACCCAGATTTTTTGCAGGTTTTCCGCCTTAACCAGCAGCTCTTCACGGCGGGTACCGGATTTATTGAGATTAATGGCAGGATAGACGCGGCGTTCAGCTAACCGACGCTCAAGGTGGACTTCCATGTTGCCTGTGCCTTTAAATTCCTCATAAATCAGGTCATCCATACGGCTGCCTGTTTCTATTAAGGCAGTAGCAATAATCGTAAGCGAACCGCCTTCTTCAATATTTCGGGCGGCACCGAAAAAGCGTTTTGGGCGTTGCAAGGCATTCGCATCAACTCCACCGGAGAGCACCTTGCCAGAGGAAGGAACCACGGTGTTATAGGCGCGCGCTAAACGGGTAATCGAATCCAGCAAGATGATGACATCTTTGCCCATCTC
>CAILUH010000007.1 GCA_903837335.1 uncultured beta proteobacterium
ATCGAGCAAGGTAATTTCATACAGGTGTTTAACGGGGGTTTTACTTTGGCACTCAGCTGCTCGAAAAGCCGAAAAATCATGCTCACCAATTAAGCTGGCAGCGGCGGCTTGCATCGCAGCGACATCAAACCATTCCTGCGCTGGCAGCATTAAATAACCTGCCCGTTGCGCCACGGTGGGCGCTCGACACGGGCCAGCATGTAAGGCATAAAGGTAGGTGCGCTCATAGGCAGAAAAACGCGCATCAAACGTATTCGAAACCTGCTGAGCCCAATTCACCACAATGGCTTGCGGTAAGTAACGATTTAATCCCCGCACCCATGACCAAGCATCGCGCTCAACTGTGACATCAACATGGACTACCTGTCCTAGGGCGTGCACACCCGCGTCCGTGCGTCCTGCAGCAGTAACACGTAAGGGTATAGCGGCGTTATCCGCAGCAATAAAACGCGTCAGTGCTTGCTCTAAATGATCTTGGACTGTATTGCCGCTAAGCTGAGATTGCCAGCCGGAAAATGAACTGCCATCGTATTGCAAGCCAAGGGCAATGCGTTTGCTTAGCACCTTAAACGCCGCGCTCATTTAATGACTGCAAAAGGTTTTGGGCTGCATTAATAAGGGCAAGATTGGCAGGTAAGTCAGCGGCTAATTCAGCGCACATAATCTCCTCTAGACAAGCACGGGCAGCCGTAAAATCTTCGATGGTGATGTAAGCGCGCGCTAAATTTAATTTAACTTGTAAGGCCTCAGGCGCTAGCTGCGCCGAAACAGCTTTCAACTGTGGATCAAGCCGTTCAAACGGAGGCGGGGATCCCAAATCGAGATTAAGGCCCGCAAACAGTGCTTTAGCGCGGGGTGGAATTTCTGCCGATGTATTGCCTGACTTTGTAGGCTTCACTGCAGACTTGGCCAAGTCGCCCATGTCGTCAATTTGTACCGCCTGCACTCGCTCAGCTTGGCGGGTATACCGCGCTAAAAACCAAAATAAAATACCGGTTAGCAGCAATATTCCACCCACTAACATCACCGGACCCCAAGCAAACGATGGGGGTGATTTAACCCCCTGCAGTACGGCCTTCTGCTGGTTTAATAACACTTGTAAATCAGCAATATTTTTTTCCAATTCTGCTGCTCGAGCCCGTGCTTGTGATAGCGCTTGTTCTTGCACCACCAGCTCTTCTTGGAAACGCCGTTGATCAGCATCTGCACCAATGCCAGGGCCAATTTTTAAGCGGTCAAGAGCGAACTGATCTTGATTATTTTCTTTATCTTTCAATAATTTAGAAGTTGTACTTACTTTAGAATCTGGGTCTTTAGTTGCACTGCTTTCACCTGATTTCTTTAGCTCTGACCAATTTTCATTGCTTTTAGCCACAAAGGTTTTAGCGGCTGCTGGCGTAATTGATTGCAGCAGTGCTTGACTTGGCTTATAGAGTTCAGCGCCTGCATTTAGTCGATGAATACTACCCCCAGCAAAAGCATCAGGATTGGCTTTATAGAGAGCCAATAAAGTTTCATCTAAGCTCGCTCCGCCTAGTTGGGGTGCCATTTGCAGAGCGATTTCACTTAACGTTTGGCCTGGCTGCACCACCACTTTTTGCGCATCGGCCACTAATAAGGAATAGACTTTCGTCAG
>CAILUH010000008.1 GCA_903837335.1 uncultured beta proteobacterium
AATGCACAAGGAGAATATTATTTAACCGATGTGATAGCCATGGCAGTGAAGGATGGCGTCCCGATTCGTACCACCCAGGCCACTAATGCATGGGAAACGATTGGCGTTAATGATCGTGCTCAGCTGGCCGCCTTAGAGCGGCTTACTCAGCAGGAAATTGCAAGTGATTTATTAAGTAATGGAGTTTCTCTCGCCGATCCCTCCCGCCTTGAGGTGCGGGGCAAATTAATGTGTGGCCAAGATGTCTTCATTGATATTGGTTGCGTGTTTGAGGGCGCTGTTTCTTTGGCGGCAGGCGTTAAGGTTGGGCCCAACTGCGTTTTAAGAAATACCCAAGTTGGCAAGCGAGTAGTAATTCAAGCTTTTAGTCATCTCGATGGCGCAATGATTGGGGATGACTGCATCATAGGGCCCTATGCGCGCATACGGCCTGGGGCTAATTTAGCGAATGATGTGCATATTGGTAATTTTGTTGAAATAAAAAATAGTCACTTGGGTGCGCACAGTAAAGCTAATCATTTAGCTTATGTGGGTGATGCTAGCGTGGGTAAGCGAGTAAACATTGGGGCTGGCACAATTACTTGTAATTATGATGGGGTTAACAAGCATCAAACAATTATTGAAGATGATGTCTTTATTGGCTCAGATACGCAGCTGGTTGCTCCAGTTAAAGTAGGGCGTGGAGCTACATTAGGTGCGGGCACCACCTTAACTAAAGATGCTCCCGCAAATCAACTGACCGTATCACGTACCAAACAAGTTTCAGTACCATGGCAACGTCCAGAAAAAAAAGAACTTGCAAAGAAAAAATTATCAAGCAAGGGAAAAAAATAGATGTGCGGTATTGTCGGTGCTGCTTCCACACATAATGTAGTTGAAATTCTCATCGAGGGTTTACGCCGCTTAGAATATCGCGGTTATGATTCTTGTGGGTTTGCGCTGATCAATGCGGCAAACCCCCTACATCCAATTGAGCGGGCCCGCACTACCGCGCGCGTCGCCGATTTAGCGGCACAAGCCAATCAATTTACAGGCACTCTCGGTATTGCACACACTCGCTGGGCGACTCATGGCAAGCCAGATACGGAAAATGCGCATCCCCATATTTCACAAAATTTAATTGCGGTAGTGCATAACGGCATTATTGAAAATTACGAAAGTTTGCGTGCTGAATTAAAGCAAGCAGGCTATATTTTTACCTCAGAAACTGATACCGAGGTCATTGCACATTTAATTCACCAGGCTTACACCGCGCAAGTCGAGCGAAATTTAGCCTTAGCGGTACGTTTGGTACTGCCCCGTTTACATGGCGCTTATGCGATTGCTGTAATAGCGCAGGACAATCCGCAAACTCTGATTGGAGCCAGAGCCGGGTCGCCCTTGGTAGCGGCATTTGGTCAGCATGAAAATTTCTTAGCCTCAGATGCACTAGCACTGGCGGGTAAAGCGGACTTGATGCTGTATTTGGAGGAGGGGGATATCGCCATCGTCACGAGTAGCACCATTCAAATAATGGATCATAGTGGCGTAATTTTAGTGCGCGATAGTAAGCCCATGCCAGCACAAGCTGATGCTGTTGAGTTAGGCCCTTATCGCCATTTCATGCAGAAAGAAATTTTTGAGCAGCCCCGTGCCATAGCAGATACCTTGGCGAATGTGAGTGGCTTTGGCCCAGAATTATTTGGCGCTAACCCGCAGCAGTGGTTAGAGTTTGAGCAAATTTTAATTTTGGCTTGTGGCACCAGTTATTACGCCGCCTGTGTTGGCAAGTATTGGCTTGAAGACCTAGGGGGCATTCCCACGCAAGTTGAAATTGCGAGTGAGTATCGTTATCGAAAAACGGTTTCTAATCCAAATACATTGGTAATCGTGGTGTCCCAATCAGGCGAAACTGCTGATACGCTCGCTGCTTTACGTCACGCTAAAAGTTTGGGGCATCGTTTTACGTTGGCAATTTGTAATGTGGCTAGCAGTGCAATGGTTCGTGAAACACCATGGCACTTTATTACCAAAGCAGGAACTGAAATTGGTGTAGCCTCAACGAAAGCCTTTACCACCCAGTTAGTGGCGCTGTATTTATTAGCCGCCTCGATTGCCAAGCGCGCTGGAGCATTAAATGCTGAGGCAGAAAAAGACTTACTACGTCGCTTGCGCCGGCTGCCAAAAGCCTTATATGCTGTTTTGGCACTCGAGCCACAAATTATTGCGTGGAGCGAAGCATTTGCTCAATGTGAAAATGTGCTTTTTTTAGGGCGTGGTTTGTACTATCCGATTGCCCTTGAAGGCGCCCTTAAGCTAAAAGAAATTTCTTATATTCATGCTGAAGCCTATCCTGCTGGTGAGTTAAAGCATGGGCCGTTGGCGCTAGTAACCGAAAAAATGCCGGTTGTTACGGTTGCGCCAAATGATGCTTTATTGGAAAAATTAAAATCAAATATGCAGGAAGTCAAAGCCCGGGGTGGAGTGCTGTATGTGTTTACCGACCGCGATACAAAAATGAAAAGTAGCGACGGTATTTATGTCATCGGCCTGCCCGAGTACTACGGCGATCTTTCGCCCATCTTGCAAGTAGTGCCCCTGCAATTGTTGGCATATCATACGGCTTGCGCGCGCGGTACCGATGTGGATAAGCCCCGCAATTTAGCCAAAAGTGTGACAGTCGAGTAGTTCATTTAATCCCTGTAAGAATCAGGGGAAAATGCACATTTGTGTTTAAATAAGCTTCGTGAATATTTTGTTTAGCCCCCCTTCTTTTAGCTCCTCAAATCAAGTTTGCCATTTAGCGCGCCTGCTAATAGCAGTATCTCTGCTGGGAACTTTGGCTGCATGTGCGGTAGGCCCTGACTTTAAGCAGCCAGAAGCGCCTAAAGTCAGCTCTTTAACTGAAAAACCCATTCCCCCTAAGTTGGCGACCACTCCAGATGTTCCAGGCGGTAGCGAGCAGACTTTAGTTGAAAGTAAAGACATTCCAGCAAAATGGTGGGAATTATTTAAATCCCCTGAGTTAGATGTATTAATTCGTAAAGCATTGGAGCAAAATCCCAACTTAGGCGCAGCAGATGCTGCATTGCGGGCAGCACAAGAAAATGTTAGCGCCCAAATTGGTGGGCAGTATTTTCCACAAATTGGCGGTAATGCGAGCTTAACCCGCCAAGAATTGCCCTATGCGGTCTACGGACTGCCGCACGGCGATCCAATTTATAATCTTTACAACACCACGGTAAATATAAGTTATGTGCCAGATTTTTTTGGGCGGGCGCGCAGAACAGTAGAAAATGCCCGTGCTCAAGCCGAGATTAGCCAATATCAACTGGAGAGCGCATACCTCAATTTAACTTCAAATTTAGTTACCTCTGCAGTGCGCGAGGCCCAATTGCGTGCGCAATACCAAGCTACCAAAGAAATTTTAGAGGCGCAAACTTATTTCGCCAATATTATTAAGCAGCAACTCGAAATTGGCAGCGTATCTAAAGTAGACCTCACCTCTCAGCTGGCTTTAGTGGCAAGCTCGCAGGCAGAATTGCTAGTATATGAAAAAAATGTCGCTTTTGCGCGCAATCAACTCGCTGCCTTAACGGGTGAATTTCCGGGAAGTGCAGTGATCAAGGGTTTTAATTTAAGTGATTTACACCTACCAGACCAGCTACCACTTTCCTTGCCTTCAAGTTTAGTGCGACAACGCCCCGATATTCTTACTGCTGAATCGGTAATGAAATCAACCAATGCTTTGGTTGGCGTGGCCACTGCTAACCTACTGCCCCAAATTACTTTGAGTGGGGCTGAGGGTAGCGCAGCATTAACCACCGGCGCTTTATTTGGGCCTACTGCTGCGCTTTGGTCAATTGCTGGTGGATTATTCCAGCCGCTTTTCCAGGGTGGCCAATTATTAGCTCAGCGCCGCGGTGCCATGGCCAACTATGAGCAAGCCGTATTTCAATATCAAGCTGCAGTGATCACTGCATTTCAACAAGTGGCTGATGCTTTACAAGCTTTAGATGCCGATGCGAAGGCCTTAACTGCTGCTACTGATACTGAACGCTATGCCAAAGAAACACTCAATTTAGTACAAGATCAATATCGCTTTGGCACGGCTAGTTATTTGCAAGTGTTGTACTACCAAACGCAATATCAAAATGCCAAAATTCGCTCTTTGCAAGCGCAAGCACTCCGCTTTTCTGATACCGCAGCTTTATTTACAGCATTAGGCGGCGGCTGGTGGAATCGAGAAGGCCCAGCTTATCAAGCTAAAACAATTGCTAGTAGCGAGAGCATGAAGGAAGTTCCGCTAGCAAATACTTTGATAGGACCTACTGAAGGTGCCCCCACAGCAACTTCGGCAGCTTCGCCACTTACTTCGGCCGAACTACCCATTGCAAATGCCAACTTGATTGTTAAATAATGAAGCTTGTTGAAACCCTTAAAACTAAAGTATTACAGCTACTAAAGGCTTGGCAAGTGCGCGAAAAATTGTGTCTCTTGTGGACCAAAATAAAAAATATCTATGCACGTATAGCCCAAAAACTGCGTCCCTATCAGCGTTTTAAAAATACGCGTGCATATGCCAAATTAATGGCGATGACGGAAATGCGCCGCCGCATGACGGTGATGTTAGTCGGGGTTATTTTATTGCTCGGTTTAATTTTTGTCTTTA
>CAILUH010000009.1 GCA_903837335.1 uncultured beta proteobacterium
CAATATGGCACCCCCAAGTATGCCGCGGGGTTTCCCCACTTTGATTATGTCAACCCCCTAGCGCCTCGGGGCGGCACCTTAACTTTGCCAAATCCGGACCGGCGCACGAGTTTTGATAAGTTCAATCCATTTACGCTGCGTGGGGTAACAGCGCCAGGCGTAGCGCAATTAATGTTTGAGTCACTTACCGTTGGTAGTGCCGATGAAGTCTCAAGTGCCTATGGGCTAATTGCCGAAGATATCACTGTCGCTAAAGACAAAATGTCGGTCAGCTTTCGGATCCGTCCGCAAGCCAGTTTTTCCGATGGCAGCCCAATTTTAGCGGCTGATGTGAAGCATAGTTTCGATACGCTGATGAGTAAGTTAGCTAACCCACAATTTCGCACAGTGTATGCCGATGTAAAACAAGCGGTCGTCGTATCAGAGCGTGTGATTCGCTTTGACTTTAAAAATCGCAATACCGAGTTGCCAGTGATGGTGGGTTCTTTACCCATTTTCTCGCGCTTTTGGGGTAAGCATCCTGATGGATCGATCACCGCTTTTGATAAGTTGGCATTTGAAATTCCTTTAGGCAGTGGGCCTTATTTAATTGAGTCTTATAAAGCTGGTAAGACCATGATCTTTAAGCGCAACCCGCGCTACTGGGCTTACCAACCGAATTTCAGAGTGAATGTCCGGGTTGGTTTTTTCAACTTTGACCGCGTCGTTTATAAGTTATATAGCGATGATGCAGTGCGCTTAGAAGCATTTAAAGCAGGCGAGTTTGATGCTTTAGTCGAGTACCGTGCCAAGAATTGGGCAAAAAGTTTTGTTGGTCCAAAATTTAATGACGGCACTTTACTGAAAAAAGATTTTCCGAATTTTAATGGCGCCGGCATGCAAGGCTTCGCGATGAATTTACGCCGCTCTTTATTTCAAGATGTGCGAGTACGTCAAGCCTTAGGGTACGCGTTAGATTTTGAATGGCTTAATCGACAGCTTTTTTATAATCAATATAGCCGGATTAATAGTTACTTTACCAATAGTGATTTGAGTGCTAATTATGCTGGTGAAACGGTTCCCACTGCCGCTGAAATGAAATTATTGCTACCCTTGCAAGCACGCTATCCCCAGTGGGTTCCTGCGGCAGTATTTAGTGCAATGCCGCCCGCCCCCTCAACAGCGCCGCCTAGCAGTTTGCGACAAAACTTACGTATCGCGCGTGATTTGTTAGCCCAGGCTGGCTGGACTTATCGAGATGGGGCCTTACGCAATGCCAAGGGCGAACAGTTTCGCTTTGAAATGGTTGAAGATGGCCCATTCTTTTTACGCGTCATTTCAGCGTATGTGCGCAACTTAGAGAAGCTCGGTATTAAAGTGGAAATACGTACTAGCGACTTTGCTTTGCACCAAAAGCGTATGGATGAGTATGATTTTGATATGACCACCATTCGTTTTCCCGATTCGCAAAGTCCCGGTAATGAATTATGGGATCGCTTTGGTAGTAATGCGGCAAAAGAAAAAGGTTCTGATAACGTCATTGGGGTGCAATCGCCAGTGGTTGATGCGCTAATTGATGCTATCGTCAAAGCTGAGACACGTGAACAGTTGACTGCCGCTAGTCGTGCGCTTGATCGGGTTTTATGGAATAGTTATTATGTCATTCCACAGTGGTACAACCCTACTCATCGCATCGCTTATCGTAAAGAGATGCGTTATCCAAAGCCACCTTTGTATTACATGGCTGAGGGTTGGATTTTATCGAACTGGTGGCGAGAGGAAAAATAATGCGCGGACAAATCTGGGCCTATATTCTGAAGCGCTTGCTGTTGATGATTCCGACGATTTTGGGAGTTTTAACTTTGACTTTTGTGGTCGTGCAATTCGTTCCTGGCGGCCCAGTTGAACAGTTAATGATGGAATTAAAAGGGAAGGGCGATGCTGCAGTAAGTGCTGAATCATCGGGTGGTGGTAGTAATTATCGGGGACGACAAGGTTTAGATGCCGAGCGTTTAGCTGAGGTAAAAGCCTTGTATGGTTTTGACAAACCACCGCTTGAACGTTACTTGACGATGCTGAAACGCTTTATCCAATTTGATTTAGGTGAAAGTTATTACCAACACCAACGGGTCTGGGATTTGATTGTGACTAAACTTCCGGTTTCCATCAGTATTGGCTTATGGACCTTTTTTATTACCTATTTGGTTTCGATACCATTAGGTATTGCGAAAGCAGTGCGTGAGGGATCGCGTTTTGATGCGGTCACTAGCCTACTTATCTTAATTGGCTATGCCATTCCAGGTTTTGTTTTAGGCGTTTTACTTTTAGTCTTATTTGGCGGCGGCAGTTTTTTACAAATATTTCCTTTGCGCGGCCTGACTTCTGATAATTGGAATGATTTAAATCTCCTCAGCAAAATACTCGATTATTTATGGCATTTAGTATTACCGATCACAGCCATGGTCTTGGGGAGTTTTGCGGTCATTACGATGCTGACTAAAAATTCTTTTTTGGAAGAAATCCGTAAGCAATATGTGCTTACCGCAAGAGCTAAAGGCTTAACTGAACGCCAGGTGTTGTGGAAACACGTCTTTCGTAATGCCTTATTGCCCTTAGTAACCGGCTTTCCAGCGGCATTTATTGGGGCTTTTTTTGCTGGCTCGTTGCTGATCGAAACCTTATTTTCACTTGATGGCTTGGGCTTGTTGTCCTATGAATCGGTGATGCGGCGTGATTATCCAGTCGTGTTTGGCACTCTATACCTTTTCACTTTAATTGGACTACTTACTAAGCTGGTTGCAGATCTTTGTTATGTGTTTATTGATCCACGCATTCAGTTTGGCGCTGGAGGAGGCTCTTGAACCGCTGGGCGCGTTTTAAAGCCAATCGTATTGGCTATGCCAGCCTATGGATATTTTCTATTCTTTTTGGTTTAAGTTTATGTGCAGAATTGATTGCTAATGACAAACCATTAATCGTCCGCTATCAAGGCCAATTTTATTTTCCTATTGCCCATAACCTTCCAGAGACGGTTTTTGGGGGCGATTTTGCTACCCCAACTGATTTTTTAGATCCCGACATTCGCCGCAATATCACCACAAATGGCAATTGGGCTATCTACCCCCTGATTCCCTACAGCTATGAGACGCTGAATTATTTTTCCCGCGAACCAAATCCGGCAGCCCCCTCGGCTGAAAATTGGCTTGGTACCGATGATCGTGGTCGCGACGTGCTTGCACGTTTAATTTACGGCTTACGTTTATCCATTTTATTTGGAATTGCTTTAACGGTAGTTGGTGTCTCAGTGGGTATTATTACGGGCTCATTAATGGGTTTTTTTGGTGGCAAGTTTGACTTAGTGTCGCAGCGCCTGATTGAAATTTGGTCGGCCATGCCCGAGCTATATTTACTCATCATTTTTGCCTCAATCTTCAATCCGAGTATTTGGCTATTAATCATTTTATTAGCTGCCTTTGGATGGATGGGCCTATCCGATTATGTTCGCGCTGAATTTTTTCGTAATCGCGCGCTTGAATATGTACGTGCTGCGCGGGCCCTTGGCCTCACCAATTTACAAATTATGCGGCGCCATATATTGCCGAATAGTTTGACACCGGTCATTACCTTCTTACCCTTCCGCATGAGTGCAGCAATTCTTTCTTTAACAAGTCTAGACTTTTTAGGCTTAGGTGTACCTCCTGGCACACCTAGTTTGGGTGAATTACTTTCCCAAGGCAAAGGTAATTTAGATGCTTGGTGGATTTCAATTTCGACTTTTATTGTCTTGGTCGCCTTATTGCTTTTGCTAACTTTTATGGGAGAGGCTTTACGTGATGCATTTGATTCGCGGAAAAGTAGTTCTCTAGCGGGGTTACCCAGTGGCGTCTGAATTAGAGCGAACCAGTTTGTTGCGTTATGAAAATGTATCCATTTCTTTTGGCACGGGTCGCCGTGAAAAATTTGCCCTTCGCGACTTCAATTTAACCGTTGGGGTTGGCGAGCGAGTCGCCTTGGTAGGCGAGTCGGGTTCCGGTAAAACACTTTCAGCTTTAGCACCTTTGCAATTAGAGCCCGAGGGCGCTAAAGTCAGCGGCAAAATTTGGTGGCATGGTGACGCTGGCTTAGATTCACAGCCTAGTCGCGAAGTGGATTTATTAAGTTTGCCAATTGAGCAAATTCGCGCGACACGTGGGCGCGAAATAGCGATGATCTTTCAAGAGCCGATGACAGCGCTAAATCCCCTGTATACCATTGGCAATCAAGTAATCGAAGCGGTGTTGATTCACCAACCACTACTCTCGAAGGCCCAATGCATTGCTGCAGCAATCAGTCTCTTGAAAAAAACGGGCATTGATGAAGCTGAGCGGCGTTTTTACGACTATCCTCATCAGTTATCAGGTGGGCAGCGTCAACGCGCGATGATTGCGATGGCGCTAGCTTGTAAACCCCGACTCTTAATTGCCGATGAACCGACTACTGCTTTAGATGTGAGCTTGCGCTTACAAATTTTAGATTTGCTGAAAGACTTACAAGAAGAAGCTAAGGCGGATGGTGGCATGGCTATTTTATTAATTACCCATGATCTGAATTTAGTGCACCACTTCGCGCAGCGGGTTGCCGTACTGAATCAGGGTCGTCTAATGGAAGTGGGGCCAACCGAGCAAGTTTTTAAGCATCCAGAGAATGCGTATACCGCAGCTTTAGTGAATAGTGAACCGGTACGCGAATTATTGCCCTTGATGCCATTGGCTCCCGTGTTGTTGCAGGCGGATGATTTATCCGTTTCTTATCCAAGCTCTGCGCGTAAGCGCTGGTTTGCCAAAGCCCCGCGCCACACAGTTTTGAAACAGGTGGGACTTACTTTACGGCAAGGACAAACGATTGGCGTCATTGGTGAGTCTGGCTCAGGCAAGACGACCTTAGGCATGGCTATTTTAGGTTTGCTCGGAGATTCAAGTGCAATGAGCTCAGGCGAGGTTGACGTCTTGGGACAGGTTTGGGGTAATTTAAATGCAACCCAGCGTCGTGCGATGCGCTCAAACTTGCAAGTGATTTTTCAAGACCCCTTTGGTTCTTTATCACCGCGTATGACGGTGATGGAAATAGTAGCCGAAGGTCTGGATGTGCATTTTCCAAAATTAAGCGCTACTGAACGTGAGACGCGGGTAGTCGATATCTTGCGCGAGGTTGGCTTAGATCGTTCCGTATTAAATCGTTATCCCCATGAATTTTCGGGGGGTCAGCGCCAACGGATTGCCATCGCGCGGGCTTTAATTTTGCGCCCCCAAATTTTAGTATTAGACGAACCTACTTCTGCGCTCGATGTCACGATTCAAAAACAAGTTCTCGCCTTGCTCAGCCAGTTACAGCATAAATACAATTTAGCCTACTTAATTATTAGTCACGATCTTGCAGTGATTCGGGCTATGTCGCACGAGATTATGGTTCTCAAGGGGGGTAAAGTCTTAGAACGGGGCGATACTGAAACAGTCATCGCCAACCCCCGTCATGCCTACACACGGGATCTTTTTAAAGCGGCAGAACTGACTTAATCTTCCCTGCGCCCTTTATTTTTTGATAGAATCGAGTAATGTCGCTGAAAAAAGAACAGATTACCCTTGTAAATCAAGGACTTATAAATTACCTAAAGCCATTAGCAGGGATTTTTTGCTTGGCTTTACTGTTTTCGGCCGCGGTGCAGGCTCAATCCCTAGCGGAGAGCAGCAAAGAAATAAGTAAAGATGGCAGCAGCGAGATTACCAAAGAAGTCAGCAAAGAAAGCAGTAAGGAAAGCGGGAGAAGTCTTTTTGCACGGGTAGCTGATAAATTTGTTGATTCGGTGACCGGAAATTCTGAAACTCTTATTAATAATGCAATGGAAATGATTGGCGTTCGCTACCGTTGGGGTGGTGAGCTAGCCCAATCTGGCTTAGATGCAAGCTCCTTTGTCAGTTATGTATTTAATGACAAACTGAGCTTTTTGTTGCCGCGTAAATCATCCCAAATGAGTCGTGTAGGTAAGCCAGTATCCCGTGAGGAATTACAGCCGGGTGACTTGGTATTCTTTAACACGATGCGCTTAACCTTTTCCCACGTGGGAATTTATGTGGGCGATAACAAGTTTTTACATTCGCCTGCTAAAAATGCCAGCGTGCGGGTTGACGATATGCGAGAAGTCTATTGGGATAAGCGTTTTGATGGCGCCCGTCGTTTAGATGGCTCCGATTCCTTTAGTGATGAAGAGCGCAATGCCCTAATGAAAGAATTTAAGGCCCTCAAGAAATCCACCCGCAATCTCTAAGCCTCCTTTATACTCATCCATTGGTGAATTTAGTGCGCATTCCTGCTGTCATCGCATTTTGTGTATGTAGCGCGACCTAAAAGAAAATCACCCCCAATAAACCTGAACCGATTACTTTTTTTAAATGCTTTTCAGGCTACCCTGATAGCAGAATTTTATGGATGCAAATCAAACTAAGCGCATTGTTGAAACTGCGCTCCTCTGTGCTCAAGAGCCCATCTCAACGGTTGATTTAACCCGTCTGTTTGTTGAGGATGTAAGCGCTAAAGAGTTGGAAGCTGTTCTACTCGAACTTCAAGGCGAGTGGCAAGAGAGTGGCATGGAATTAGTCCGCATTGCTACTGGCTGGCGTTTTCAAAGTCGCTTATCGATGCGTGAATACCTCGATCGACTCACGCCAGAGAAGCCACCGAAATATTCACGGGCAGTCATGGAGACTTTGGCAATTATTGCGTACCGTCAACCCGTGACTCGGGGTGAGATTGAAGAAATTCGTGGTGTTACTGTAAGTACCAATGTAATGAAGCAGCTAGAAGATCGATCTTGGGTTGAAGTCATTGGCCATAAAGAAACAATTGGTCGTCCTGGTTTATATGCCACGACAAAACAGTTTTTAAATGATCTTGGGTTAACTAATTTACAAAGCTTGCCGATGTTAGAGGATGCGAATCCTTCAATGGAACCTTTGGTGCAAGCCGTCATTGAGTTTGAAGCTAAGTTAAGTGTTACAGACGTAATTGAAACCGACCCAATAGATCCTCCAAATGAGTAGTGATAACAACGATGCTGCAGTGCCATTAGCAGCTAATGCATTACCAGCCAATCCAGCAGCAGTTGATACGACATCGGGTGGCGCGACAGCCGCCACTGGCGACGGCGTTGATTCGGCTGCAACGGGTCGTCCACGTCGTCCTAGTAAACATCCATTCAAGTCACGCAATTTTCGTGATAAAACGAAACGTGAAGGTGAGCGCTCGGGTGGTCACCAGCCTAATCATCAGTCTAACCATAAGTCCAATCATGCGGTAGCAAAAGTAGATCCGGCATTAGCCGCAGAAAGCACAGCATTATTTAATGCCGTAGTATCTGGAGAATTTGATGCTGCCTTAGATGCTCCTGAGCTTGAAATACTCTCAACGCCGCTCTTGAATGATGAGGATGAATCTGCGCTAGCGCAGCAAACTAATACGCAAAAAAGTAACGAGTTTAATAGTAGCGACGATGCCGAAGATGACGAGAGCGTAAATAATGATTTAACGAATCTACAATTTTCTAATGTCGATGATTTGCCCTTAAGCATGCGCGATGAAGTTTGGTCTGATCTAGATGGATTAGATGATGATGCCGATGATGAAGATACCGTTAAGCTACATAAAGTTTTAGCCGATGTTGGCATGGGCTCGCGTCGTGAAATGGAAGACTTGATTGTTCAAGGACGGGTTTCGGTGAATAGTATGCCGGCGCATATTGGGCAGCGTGTTGGGCCCACTGATCAAGTGCGCATTAATGGCAAACCCGTGCATCGCAAAATTCATACCAAACCGCCACGGGTTATTTTGTATCACAAGCCTGCTGGTGAAATTGTGAGCCAATCTGACCCTGAGGGTCGTCCTACTGTTTTTGACCGTCTGCCCAAAGCCCGTCAGGGTCGCTGGATTGCGGTTGGGCGTTTAGATTTCAATACTGAAGGCTTATTGCTGTTTACGACTTCAGGAGAGTTGGCTAACCGCTTAATGCATCCTCGCTATGGGGTTGAGCGGGAATACGCCGTGCGTATTTTGGGCGAACTCAGTAATGAGCAACAAACTGAGCTGAAAAGCGGCATTCAACTTGATGATGGACAGGCGCGCTTTTTACGACTCTCTGCTGGTGGAGGCGAGGGTGCCAATCGCTGGTATCACGTGGCTTTAACTGAAGGTAAGAATCGTGAAGTACGGCGGATGTTTGAGGCTACTGGACATACCGTCTCTCGTTTACTGCGAACCCGCTATGGCATTTTTCTCTTGCCACCCCGTTTACGGCGGGGTAAATGGGAGGAAGTTCCAGCAGAAGGCATTGCCCAGTTAATGAAAGCCGCCGGATTAAAAGTACCCCAGGGCGCTCAAGATAAAGGGCGTTCTGGTCATGGTCACCGGCAAGGGTCAGGTCAAGGATCTCCAGGCCGAGTCGGTGGAGCAAATTCTATTGATAGCCCTGATTTTCAGCCTGATCCAATGCAAACTTCAGTTTCTTACTGGGGCTCAAGAGAAGCTTTACGGCTAGCAAGCCAACATCGTGGCTTAACCCATCAAGGCCGTTCGGGTAGCGGTAGTAATGGCACGGGTACCGGTGGCAGTAAGCATAAAGGGAAGAAAGTCCATCATGGTCATGCCTTTAATCCCCAAGGTGCAGGAGCCGGTGGTAAGCCTGGCGGCGCAGCCGGAAATGGCCCTAAAAGAACGGGTCCTAAAGGCCGCAAGCCCTTCCATAAAGGCCCAAGAAAGCCCCGCACACCCGGCGAAAGCTTCTGATTTCACTCAGGTTTTCCTAAATCAGCTATAATTTCGCTCTCGTAGTTTGTTTGTAGTAACCAGCCGATGTTGCGATCAACGTAAGCTGGCCTGTTCTGAATTTAAGAATATGGGCTTTGAAGCCCATTTTTTTTTGGGGAATCGCGTGAAAGAACAGCAAGTTATTGCTGCTGAGGTAGAAAATTTAGGCTATACGCTCGTTGATATTGAGCGTGAAGGCCGCGGTTTGCTGCGCATCACGATTGAAAACCCGGATTTTGAACGATTAGTTTCAGTACAAGATTGCGAGAAAGTAAGTCATCAGTTGACTTACACCTTGCCGGTGGAAAACATTCCGTATGAGCGTTTGGAAGTTTCCTCGCCAGGTCTCGATCGGACAGTAAAAACAGCTGCTGATTTTGTGCGGTTTGTGGGTTTTGAAGTCGACTTGAAATTACGGGTAGCGGTTGCGAACCGTAAGCATTTTCAAGGCGTATTACAAGGTTTGGTTAGCGGCGAATTGAATTCTGCCGATGCCAAATTTGGTTTGATCTTTGCAGCAAGTGATGGCACGCCATCAGAGTTGGTTTTTTCATTGGCCGAGGTAGAAAAAACTCGGTTAGTCCCTGTTATTGATTTCAAAGGAAAAAAATCATGAGTCGAGAAGTTCTCATGTTGGCTGATGCGCTAGCGCGCGAAAAGAATGTGGATCGCGAAATTGTTTTCGAGGCCCTTGAATTAGCGCTGGCTTCAGCAACAAAAAAACGTTACGACGAAGGCGTCGATATTCGTGTATCGATTGATCGCGAAAGTGGCGAATATGAATCTTTCCGTCGTTGGTTGGTTGTGCCCGATGAAGCTGGTTTACAAGAACCCGATAAAGAAATACTCCATTTTGAAGCGCAGGAGCAAATTCCTGACATGGAAGTTGGCGACTTTATCGAAGAGCAAATTGAATCTTTGGCCTTTGGGCGCATTGGTGCGCAAGCTGCCAAACAGGTCATTTTGCAACGCATCCGTGATGCTGAGCGTGAGCAGATTTTGAATGATTACCTTGAGCGTGGCGAAAAGGTCATGACGGGTACCGTAAAACGTGCAGATAAAAATGGCTTGATCGTTGAATCTGGTCGCGTAGAAGCTTTATTACGTCGCGATCAAATGATTCCCAAAGAAAATTTACGTTCAGGCGACCGGGTCAGAGCCTATATTCTTAAAGTAGATCGTGAAGCGCGGGGACCCCAAATTGAGCTCTCGCGTACTTGCCCTGAGTTTTTAATTAAATTGTTTGAAAACGAAGTTCCTGAAATGGAACAAGGTTTGCTGGAAATTAAAGGCGCCGCTCGTGATCCTGGAATTCGCGCAAAAATTGCGGTCGTGACCTACGATAAACGCATTGATCCCATTGGCACTTGCGTTGGCGTACGTGGTACGCGCGTTACTGCAGTTCGCAACGAGGTGGCTGGAGAGGCGGTAGATATCGTCTTGTGGTCTGAAGATCCGGCTCAATTCGTGATTGGTGCATTAGCACCAGCACAGGTTTCATCGATTGTGGTTGACGAAGAACGCCATGCCATGGATGTCGTGGTAGATGAAGAAAATCTCGCCATTGCCATTGGCCGCAGTGGGCAAAACGTGCGTTTAGCC
>CAILUH010000010.1 GCA_903837335.1 uncultured beta proteobacterium
CAAATTCCATAAATCCTCCTAAGTGTGACATTGACGACGACGAAAAAAACTAAAAATTTCCTGTAAACCATTCCTTTAGGCGCGTAACTACGCCATCAAAGGTTCCTGAGTCCGCAACCCGCCGACCTCGTAATAATTGGGCTTGTCCTTCAAGCAAAAGACCAATGCTGGTTGAAAAACGTGGACTGCGTAAGACTTCATATAAATGGCCGCGGTATTCCGGTACACCAATGCGCGCAGGGCGTAAAAAAACTTGCTCGGCTAACTCAACCATGCCGGGCATTAAGGCCGATCCACCCGTCAACACAATGCCTGAAGCTACCATCTCTTCATAACCCGATTCGCGCATCACATCGCGCACTAAAATAAATAATTCTTCGACCCGCGGCTCGATCACCGCAGCCAAAGCTTGTTTTGACATGGGCCTTGGCTCACGGTCGCCAACGCCTGCAACCTCAATCATGATGTTGGGGTCTGCCATTTCTTGCCGCGCAATACCATGTTGAATTTTTAAATCTTCAGCCTCTAAAGTGGGTGTCCGTAAGGCCATCGCAATATCATTCGTAATTTGATCGCCGGCAATTGGTATTACAGCGGTATGCCGAATCGAGCCTTGACAATAAATTGCAATATCAGTAGTACCTCCACCGATATCAATTAAGGCCACACCCAATTCTTTTTCATCTTCAGTCAGAACAGCCAAACTCGAAGCCAAGGGTTGCAAAATTAAATCATTCACCTCAAGCCCGCAACGACGGACACATTTGACAATATTTTGTGCGGCACTAACTGCACCAGTCACAATATGCACTTGAACTTCTAAGCGCAAGCCACTCATACCAATGGGCTCACGCACATCTTCTTGGCCATCAATGATGAATTCTTGTACTAAGATGTGCAAAATTTGTTGATCAGTCGGAATATTGATTGCTTTGGCCGTTTCTAATACCCGCTCGACATCGCTTGGGCCAACTTCCTTATCCCGAATAGCAACCATCCCACTAGAGTTAAAGCTCACAATATGATTGCCAGCGATGCCTGTAAAAACTTGGGCAATGCGGCGATCAGCCATCACTTCTGCCTCTTCTAAGGCCTTTTGAATTGACAGTACGGTGGCCTCAATATTGACCACTACGCCTTTTTTCAATCCCTTTGAAGAAGTTTGCCCAACTCCAACGACATTAAAGTTTCCATCGGGCGTTAGTTCAGCCACTAAAGCCACCACTTTCGAGGTTCCAATATCTAGGCCGACCAACAGATCGCGATTGTCCTTACTCATTTAGTGCTTATCCTTTTTGAATTATTTGCTGCCATATGCACCGCGAAACCGTTGCCGTAACGCAAGTCAACGGCATCAATTTGAGTTGGCCACTTTGCTTGAACTTGAGGCCAATATTTTATTAACCGCACAACGCGTTCAGTGGTTAATTGTTGGTTCACATTTTCTTCATCACGACCAAACTCAACTCGTAGGCCATTCGTTAACTTCACACTCCAGGCATATCGCTCGGTCAAATTCAGCGTACTTACCTTGACATCCCAAGGCTTAAACCAGTCATTGGCTTTTTGATAAAGTCGTAATACTTCTTTCCCACTGCCTTCTGGCCCGCTAAAGCTAATTAAAACCACACCTTCCTCGACTTGGGCCACGCTGCCGTTAAAGACTTCACCCACATCATTGATTAATTTTTGGCCTTCTGCAGTATTCCATGTGCCAATGGGTGTTTGTTCTTCGATTCCAATAACTAAACCATTGGGCCAAGAACGTCTCACGCTGGCCCGCCGCACCCAAGGCATTTCCTCAAAGGAGCGTTTCACATCCTCTAGCCGCACACTAAAAAAATTACCTTGCACTTTTTCTAATATTTGATTTTTGACAATCGGTAAATTAATATGCTTTAAGGCTTGACTACCGACGGGCTCAATTTGAATTTGTCGCAAGGTAAATATCGGGCGTTGACTTAACCACACCAATAAACCTATCACCATCAGCACTACAAAGCTGCGCATGAGCCATTTAGTGAGGTACTGCATGCGCTGGGCATTATTCCATAAGGGCGCCATCACAAAGCTGGTGATATCAGATAAGCGGGATAAAAATTGGCTCATGATTGGCTTAAGATCCAGAGCACTAAATCGCTATAAGAAACGCCGGCTGCTTTTGCTGCCATTGGTACAAGTGAATGCGAGGTCATGCCCGGCGAAGTATTCATCTCGAGTAAATACGGCTGTCTAGTTCGCTCATCAATCATGATGTCAGCCCGCCCCCAAGTTTTACATCCTAGTACACGGTAAGCATCGAGGGCCAATC
Organism: uncultured beta proteobacterium; assembly: GCA_903837335.1. Taxonomy (GTDB): domain Bacteria; phylum Pseudomonadota; class Gammaproteobacteria; order Burkholderiales; family Burkholderiaceae; genus Polynucleobacter. The sequence goes on from CAILUH010000010.1 coordinate 2,312, forward strand.
TTTGTACGGCTTGATTTAGTTTTTCATCGAGTTCCGTAGGACATAAATATTGGGTTTCATTAGAGAAATATTTATTATGGAAATCGTAATTTGCATTAGGCGGAATAATCTGAATCACCGGCAAGGCTTCTGCAGATTCACCTTCGCCCACAAGTGGGCAGGTAAGCTCAGGACCAATAATGCAAGATTCAGCCATGACTTTTTTATCTAAGCTAAGCGCGAGATCGTAAGCGTCTGGTAATTGCTCGAGCGCTTGTACTTTGGTCAAACCTAAAGATGAGCCTTCATGCGCCGGTTTAACAATGAGTGGGAGTCCCAGGTTTTGGACCACAGCAGACCAATCACTAGTTGCGCTAAGCAGTTCAAATTGTGGTGTGGCTAAACCACTACTCATCCAAATACGTTTTGTAGCAATTTTATCGATCGCCAATGCGGACGCTAGTACGCCACTACCCGTATAAGGAAGATTGAGCAGTTCTAGCAAGCCTTGAATGGTGCCATCTTCCCCAAAGCGGCCATGTAAAGCAATAAAGACGCGATCAAAATGTGCCGTAGCTAGTTCAGTGAGGTTGCGAAGGCCTGTATCAAATGCATGTGCATCGACCCCTTTCTCTCGTAAGGCCTCTAAAACACCATTACCAGATAGGAGAGAAATTTCTCGCTCACCTGAACGACCGCCTAATAAAACGCCGACCTTACCAAGTGACTGGGGATTCAAACTACTCAGATCGCGCGCTACCCGCTCGCCCCATGCGCTCTTGGCTAAGATTGAATTAACCATGCTGCGCCTCACTTAACAAAAGCGGCAAGCTGGCAATCGATCCCGCCCCCATTGTGATCAAGACATCATTGGCGCGAAGGACTGTTTTTAATACTGTAGGTATTTCAGCGACCTGAGAAACAAATACTGCAGCGTTTTGGCTTAAGCCATTTTTATTATCTGCGCCCGCTTTAGCAATCGTTGCCTGTAGCAAGCTTTGACCATCGGCACCAGCTATTCGCGCTTCGCCTGCGGGATAAATTTCTGTTAGCACCAGCGCATCAAAACTACGTAAGACTGCAACAAAATCGCCAAAGCAGTCGCGGGTGCGGGTATACCGGTGAGGCTGAAATGCCAGCACTAAACGGCGGCCTGGAAAAGCCCCACGAGCAGCTGCCAAAGTAGCTGCCATTTCTACCGGGTGATGACCATAGTCATCAATTAAGGTATAGCTACCTCCAGCCTCTAAAGGAATTTCACCGTAACGCTGAAACCGCCGACCAACACCACTAAATTGCGCTAACGCAATTTGTATTG
>CAILUH010000011.1 GCA_903837335.1 uncultured beta proteobacterium
CGGCGCAAAGGTTGCTGGTTCTGTTTCAGCGAAGACTAATTATGTTGTTGCTGGCGCTGATGCTGGTAGCAAATTAGCCAAAGCAGAAGAGCTTGGTATTGCCGTAATTGACGAAGCAGAAATGCTGGCTTTATTGCGCTAAATAATTGTATTACTTTGCGATACGCAACTAAGTACTATTAACTTCCCAGCACTTCTAGTAATTCTGTTTCTAATTGAATTTGTAAGCGCGGATTTTTACTGAGCTCACTGGCATTTAATAGTAAGACGTCTTCAACCCGCTCGCCCAGCGTATTGATGCGTGCGGTATGCAGCGAGACGTGGTGTTTAGCCAATACTCTTGATATAGCATAGAGCAAGCCTGCGCGGTCGCTGGCAGTAAATGAGAGCGCATAGTATTGGCCCCGTTCATCGGGTTGCATATGCACCCTAGGTTGAATGGGGAAGCTACGCGACTGGCGTGATAAGCGACCCATCGCTGGTGTTGGCAGCGGCGTTGCTTTTTGTAAAGCTTCGGTAAGAGCGTATTCGACTAATTGAATTTGATTGCGGTAACTATGGGGCTCATCATCGAGTTCACTACTAGCAACTTCAAAGGTATCTAAAGCATAACCATGACGCGTAGTATGAATGCGCGCATCTAAAATAGAAAAACCGTTACGCTCAAAGTAGCCACAAATGCGCGAGAAAAGGTCTGCTTGGTCTGGCATATAAATAGCGACTTGCAAGCCTTCTCCTGCCGGTGATAAGCGTGCAAGCACGATTGGTTTGGTAGTTTCTACTTGAGCCATTAAATGGCGAGATAGCCAAGCAATATCGCCCGCCTCTTGGCGTAAGAAAAATGCCACATCCAGTTTTTGCCAGAAGTCTTCATACGCTGAGTCTTGAAAGCCATGTAAACGCAAGTTACGCCGGGCCTCTTCTTGATGCTGAGCTAGTTCAGATGAGGCATCCGGTTTTGCGCCGCCTAAAACCCGCAGGGTAGCGCGGTATAAATCTTCCAGTAACTTGGCTTTCCAGCCATTCCACACCTTGGGACTTGTACCGCGTACATCGGCAACGGTTAGCAAGTAGAGTGCAGTGAGATGTCGTTCATCACCGATTTTTTTCGCAAAAGCCATAATGACATTTGGATTACTAATGTCTTGTTTTTGCGCCACTTGACTCATATTTAAGTGCTCGGCCACTAGCCAAACTAATAATTCGGTATCTTTTTTATCAAGCCCATGGTCTTTAGCGAACTCACGGACATCACGCTTGCCAAGCAGCGAATGATCGCCCCCACGCCCTTTAGCGATATCGTGAAATAAAGCTGCAATCACAAGTAGCCAAGGCTTTTCGAAGTGCGCAATTAAGCGGCTACATAAAGGGAACTCGTGAGCATGTTCCACCACCATAAAGCGGCGTACGTTTCTAAGGACCATCAAAATATGTTGATCGACTGTGTACACATGGAACAAATCATGTTGCATTTGTCCGACGATGCGCCGAAAAGGGGGTAGGTAACGGCCTAGCACACTGGTTTGATTCATCAGCCTAAAGGCATTGCTGACGCCATCGGCTTGCTTCAAAATTTCCATAAAGAGTTGGCGATTAATTGGGTCTTTACGCCAGTGACTATCCATTTTTTTACGTGCGTTATACAGTGCCCGCAAAATCGTGGCCGACAAGCCATTGACTGCCGGGGTTTGCGTGAGCACTAAGAAGGTGCGCAGAATTTGCTCGGGGTGTTTTTGATATAAATTGGGGTCTTGAATATCTAATAGACCTTGACGCTCAATAAAGTTGCCGTTCTCTTCGCCAGCAATGGGATGGATCGTGCGGGATTCTTGGGGAAATAATAAGGCTTCAATATTTTGTAACAAGATGGTGTTGAGCTGGGTAACAGCCTTAGCTACCCAGTAGTAGCGGCGCATGATGGCTTCACTAGCTTGACGAGCTGAGCTCTCTTCAATTCCCATGGACTTCGCTAAACCCGCCTGCAAGTCAAACGCTAAAACATCTTGATGGCGTTTAGCAAGCAAATGTAAATTAGCGCGTAAGGTTGCTAGAAAGTGCTTGTTACGTTTTAATTCGGTAAGCTCGCGCTCGGTAATGAGATTTTTTTGATACAAATCATTAAAACTATTACCCAGTTGGGCGGCTTTACTTACCCATAAGATCGCTTGTAAATCGCGTAGACCCCCAGGACTTTCTTTGCAATTGGGTTCTAGCGCATAAGGCGTACCTTGATACTTTTGGTGGCGCTGAGTTTGTTCTAATAATTTAGCTTGAAAGAAAGCCTTGGGATCAAGGGTTGCGGAATACGCAGTTTGGAATGATTTAAACAAACTGCGCGAGCCGCAGATTAAGCGCGCCTCTAGTAGCGAAGTGCGCACGGTAATATCTTGCTCTGCTTCGCTGATACATTCCCCTAGAGTACGTACTGCCGAGCCAATTTCTAGACCGGAGTCCCAACATTGGGTAATAAAGCGCGCAACTTTTTCATTATCGGCTTGGGAGTCTTGGGTGGATTCATCAGGTAACAATACCAAGATATCAATATCAGAATAGGGGAAGAGCTCTGCGCGCCCATAACCACCAACTGCAATCAGCGCTAGATGAGCACCCATCGCGCAGTCTTGCCATAACTGTGCCATAGCAAGATCATTAAATTCGGTGAGTTTTTTTGTTAATCGTGCGACATTTTGATCGGCGAGAAATAGTTGGTATTCAGCAGCGCATGAACTACGTAGCTGAGTAATTGCCTGATGCGGAGTGAGTGCAGTCACTGAATTCATGGTGGCGGCAGAACTAATTTGCGGTAGTGCTTACGCAGCGGTAAGCTGGGGACGAAACACTAAGCCCTTAACGCAATCTGGCGGCGGGTTACTGCCTGTCGACCAAGTTAACACTTCAACCCCTTGAGGTGTCACGAGCAGGGTGTGCTCCCATTGCGCTGACAAGCTACGATCTTTGGTTTTTACCGTCCATTGGTCGGGCATTGTGCGAATTTCGCGGCGCCCAGCATTGATCATGGGTTCTATCGTAAAGGTCATGCCTGCTTCTAATTGCTCACCCGTTCCCGGACGACCATAGTGCAAAATTTGCGGGTCTTGATGAAAGACTTTGCCAATACCATGGCCACAGTACTCCCGAACCACTGAATAACCCGCTTGTTCAGCATGCATTTGGATTACATGACCAATATCGCCTAAATAGGCTCCTGGCTTCACTTGGGCAATACCGAGCCACATACATTCGAAGGTAACTTGCGTTAACCGTTCGGCTAAAACGGATACTTCGCCAACCATAAACATGCGGCTCGTATCACCGTAGTAACCATCAGGGGTGATTACCGTGATGTCGAGATTGACGACGTCACCAGCCTTTAATACTTTAGAGCCTGGTATGCCATGGCAAATGACATCATTGACCGAGGTACAGATTGCTGCTGGGAATGGGGGATAGCCCGGGGGCTGATAATTTAAGGGGGCGGGAATAGTGTGCTGTACGTCCCGCATAAAGGTATGGCAAATTTGATCCAGTTCCCCAGTGCTTATGCCGGGGCGAATTGCTGGCGCGACGTGATCGAGGACTTCGCTCGCTAGCCGACCCGCCTCACGCATGCCCTGGAGGTCTTTTTCAAGGGTAAAAACACTATTCATGCCTTGATTATCAACGACTTGAGGTTTTTTGGCTGTTTTGCGTCTAGATGATTGATATATAAGCTATAATTTGTTCATCGAAGCAATTCGAAATAGCAGGCTAAGCCTTCCAGGGTAGCGTTTTTTAGCGCAGTCAGGACTTAGCCTTAGACCAAACCCTTAGGAGAATGTTATGTCAGTAACTATGCGTGAAATGCTAGAAGCCGGTTGCCACTTTGGCCACCAAACGCGCTTTTGGTCCCCCAAGATGGCCCCTTATATTTTTGGCCATCGCAACAAAATCCACATTATTAATTTGGAAAAGACTTTGCCGATGTTTCAGGATGCCCTGAAATTTGCAAAGCAAATTGCCGCTAATCGTGGCACGATTTTATTCGTCGGTACGAAGCGTCAGTCACGTGAAGTGATTGCTGAAGAAGCTGCACGCGCTGGCATGCCTTATATCGATAGTCGTTGGTTAGGCGGCACATTAACCAATTTCAAGACCGTTAAAGGTTCGCTCAAGCGTTTAAAAGATATGGCCGTCACGAAAGAGGCGGGCGATTGGGAGAAGCTCTCAAAGAAAGAGGCGTTAACCAACGATCGTGATCTGGATAAATTACAAAAAGCTTTAGGCGGCATTCAAGATCTGAATGGCGTACCCGATGCAATTTTTGTGGTTGACGTTGGATACCATAAGATTGCCATTACGGAAGCAAAAAAACTGGGTATTCCTGTGATCGCTGTGGTTGATACCAACCATTCCCCTGAAGGTATTGATTACATCATTCCTGGTAATGACGATTCAAGCAAAGCAGTGCTACTTTATGTGCGCGGTATTGCCGATGCGATTTTGGAAGGTAAGGCTAATTCAGTTCAGGAAGTCTTAGATGCAGTTAAAGAAGGCGAAGAAGAGTTTGTTGAAGAAGGGAAGGTAGCGTAATGACCGTAATTACTGCTGCAATGGTTGGCGAATTACGCGCCAAAACTGATGCGCCGATGATGGAATGCAAAAAAGCCTTGACTGAAGCAGTTGGCGATATGGCCAAAGCAGAAG
>CAILUH010000012.1 GCA_903837335.1 uncultured beta proteobacterium
ATTAGTGCGCGACGAATTTCAGCAACTGCATCAAAAACATACTTTAGTTGATTCATATCTGCCACTTGCAACTTAGCTACATCATCAGCTGTGCGCAACGGCTTTGTAAAGCTAGGGCCTTCGCCTGCGGTAAATTGCAAACCCAAACCCATCGCATCAGGAATAGTCAAGATATCAGAAAACAAAATTGCGGCATCTAAGGGATAGCGCTCGAGTGGTTGTAGGGTAACTTCAGTGGCTAAACTTGGGTTCTTCGCAAGCGCCAAAAAGCTACCCGCGCGTGCGCGTGTCGCGTTGTACTCAGGTAGATAGCGACCCGCTTGCCGCATCAACCACAACGGCGTTCGGTCCGTTGGCTCGCCAAGGCAGGCCTTTAAGAATCGATCGTTCAGCAAGATTAGTTTGACAGCGAATTATTTTTTGCGCCGAAAACGCGCAAGTGCAGCCAATTGAGCGGCTGCCATGACAAATTCGGACTGTGCTAAAGCCAAATCAAATTCACTGCCCCGGTTTTGCATAGCCTCTTCAGCACGTTTTTTTGCTTCGAGCGCTTTTGCTTCATCAAGATCGTGCCCACGTATCGCAGTATCGGCCAAGACCGTTACATGATCCGGCTGCACCTCTAAATAGCCACCAGCCACAAAGACAAATTCTTCCTCGCCATCGGCCTTCTCAATGCGTACCGATCCGGGACGAATACGAGTAATGAGTGGCGTGTGACCCGGCAAAATTCCGAGCTCACCGGTTTCGCCTGGAAGCGCAACAAAGTTGGCTTCGCCGCTAAAAATAGACTGCTCAGCACTCACAACATCAACCCGTATTGTTGCCATTATTTATCCTTAAAGCTTTTTCGCTTTTTCAATCGCTTCGTCGATTGATCCAACCATGTAAAAAGCCTGTTCTGGCAGGTGATCTAATTCGCCACTCACAATCATTTTAAAACCACGAATCGTTTCCTTTAGTGGCACATATTTTCCCGGTGAGCCGGTAAAAATTTCAGCAACATGGAACGGCTGCGACAAGAAACGTTGGATTTTACGTGCGCGTGAAACAGCCAGCTTATCTTCTGGAGATAATTCATCCATACCCAAAATAGCAATAATGTCGCGTAGCTCTTTATAGCGCTGCAAGGTCATCTGTACTTCGCGAGCAACGTCATAATGTTCTTGACCAACGACCTGCGGATCAAGCTGACGACTTGTTGAGTCTAATGGGTCAACCGCGGGATAAATACCCAACGCCGCAATATCCCGTGAGAGCACTACGGTGGAATCTAAATGCAAAAAGGTCGTCGCTGGCGAGGGATCGGTTAAGTCATCCGCTGGCACATAAACGGCCTGAATAGATGTCACCGAGCCAGTTTTCGTTGAAGTAATACGCTCTTGTAATTTACCCATCTCTTCGGCTAATGTTGGCTGATAGCCTACAGCAGAAGGCATCCGCCCTAACAAAGCAGAGACTTCGGTTCCGGCCAAGGTGTAACGATAAATATTGTCGACGAAGAATAAAATATCCCGGCCTTCATCACGGAATGCTTCGGCCATGGTTAAACCTGTTAGGGCCACACGCAAACGATTTCCTGGGGGCTCGTTCATTTGACCAAACACCATGGCCACTTTATCGATCACATTCGACTCTTTCATCTCATGATAAAAGTCATTACCTTCACGGGTGCGCTCGCCAACACCAGCAAATACCGATAAACCAGAATGCTGTTTGGCGATATTGTTAATCAGTTCCATCATGTTGACGGTTTTACCTACACCCGCACCGCCGAACAAGCCAACCTTACCGCCTTTGGCAAAGGGACAAACTAAGTCAATCACCTTAATACCGGTTTCAAGCAAGTCTACTGAAGGCGCAAGATCTTCGAATTTGGGGGCGGGCTGGTGAATTGCACGCCGTACATCAGTTGCAATTGGGCCAGCATCGTCAATTGGGCGGCCTAATACATCCATAATGCGACCCAGCGTCGCAGGCCCAACGGGCACTGAAATTGGCTTACCAGTCGACTTCACTTCCATGCCGCGGCGCAAGCCATCACTAGCGCCCATTGCAATGGTGCGCACAACGCCATCACCAATTTGTTGTTGCACTTCAAAGGTGAGGCCTTTTTCAGCAAATGACGCTTCGCCGCTATCGACCAAAGTTAAGGCATCATAAATATTGGGCATTTGATCGCGCGGGAATTGAATGTCCACCACGGGACCAATGCACTGCACGATATTGCCATTGCTTACGTTACTCATCGTATTTCTCCGCTTTTAATTCCTAAAATTCTTTCGTACTACTAAATAGGAGCCGCTTAAACCGCGGCTGCTCCACCAACAATTTCTGACAGCTCTTTGGTAATTGCCGCTTGACGCGTTTTGTTGTATTCCAATTGCAGCTCACCAATCACATTTTTTGCGTTATCTGAGGCGGACTTCATTGCAACCATTCGGGCTGATTGCTCCGAAGCTTTGTTTTCAGCTACGGCCTGAAAAATTAAAGCCTCAACATAGCGCTTTAATAAGCCATTAAGAACCAACTCCGCATCGGGTTCATAAATATAATCCCACGAATGAGCTGACTGTTGAGGCTCTAAGGCGCTGGGTTCTAAGGGCAAGAGCTTTTCTAATACGGGCTCTTGTTTCATCGTATTAATAAAGCGGGTATAGGCCAAATAGACTGCGTCAACTTCGCCTTTTTCAAAAGCTGCCAATTGTGCAGTGATTGAGCCAATCAAAATATCCATGTGCGGCGTGTCACCCAACTGAATGACTTCGGAAAGAATTTTTGCCTTGGACCGATTTAAAAATTGCAGGCCCTTGGCACCAATAGCGGTGAATTCAATTGGGGTATTTGCTTCTTGCATTTCGCGCACTTGATTTGTCACTAGGCGCAGTACATTGGTATTTAAACCGCCACATAAACCTTTATCGGTGCTGACCAAAATTGTGCCGATGGTTTTTACTTCGCGCACCGCCATATAGCTTGGCCGATACTCTGGATTAGCTTTGGCTAAGTTGGCAACAATTTCACGAATTTTTTCTGCATAGGGGCGCGCTGCACGCATCCGCTCTTGCGCACGCCTCATCTTCGATGCGGCTACCATTTCCATGGCCTTGGTGATCTTGCGCGTATTTTGTACGCTTTTAATCTTTGAGCGGATTTCTTTTGTGCTTGCCATAATCTATTTATGCAGCCGAGCGTTTATAGTCTTCAACCGCTGCACGTAAGGCAGCTTCATCGTCTTTGCTGAGGTCTTTGGTATCTTCAATGCTAGCTACTAGCGCAGCATATTTTGACTTTAAAAACTCATGTAAGCCTTTTTCAAAGGGCAGCACTTGCTTCACATCAATATCATCGAAGAAGCCATTGTTGACGGCGTAGAGTGAAGCGGCCATTTGCCAAACTTGCATTGGCATATATTGTGGCTGCTTTAATAGTTCCGTCACTCGGCGACCGCGCTCAAGCTGTTTACGCGTAGCATCATCAAGGTCGGAAGCAAATTGTGCAAATGCGGCCAACTCGCGATATTGCGCTAAGTCGGTACGAATTCCGCCCGATAATTTTTTAATTACTTTAGTTTGCGCTGCGCCGCCCACTCGGGATACCGAAATACCGGCATTAATAGCGGGGCGTACGCCAGCATTGAACAAATCGGTTTCTAAAAAGATTTGTCCGTCGGTAATCGAAATCACATTTGTTGGCACGAAAGCAGATACGTCACCAGCCTGAGTTTCGATAATTGGTAGGGCGGTGAGTGAGCCCGTTTTACCTTTGACAGCGCCTTGCGTAAATTTCTCAACATATTCAGCGTTCACACGGGCCGCGCGCTCAAGCAAGCGCGAGTGGAGATAAAACACATCGCCAGGGTACGCTTCGCGACCAGGCGGACGGCGCAACAACAGTGAAATTTGCCGGTAAGCAACTGCTTGCTTGGTTAAATCATCATAAACAATCAAGGCATCTTCGCCACGATCGCGGAAGTATTCGCCCATAGTGCAACCAGCATATGCAGACAGGTATTGCATTGCAGCCGAATCGGACGCACTAGCAGCAACCACTACGGTGTATTCCATCGCGCCAAGTTCAGTGAGCTTGCGCACGACGTTAGCAATGGTGGAGGCTTTTTGTCCAATAGCCACATAAACGCAATAAACCCCTTTGCCTTTTTGATTAATGATGGCATCAACCGCCACGGCAGTTTTACCGGTTTGACGATCGCCAATGATTAACTCGCGTTGACCGCGCCCAATGGGTACCATTGCATCAATTGCCTTTAAGCCAGTTTGTACGGGCTGACTAACAGATTGGCGAGCAATTACACCAGGGGCAACTTTTTCAATGAAGTCGCTTAATTTTGCATTAACAGGGCCTTTGCCATCAATGGGCTGACCCAATGCATCAACTACTCGACCTAATAATTCAGGCCCTACGGGAACTTCCAAAATACGGCCTGTGCATTTAACTGGATCGCCTTCTTTAATATGCGTGTATTCACCCAACACCACCGCACCAACCGAGTCACGTTCTAGATTTAAGGCAAGGCCAATGGTGCCGCCTGGAAACTCCAACATCTCTCCTTGCATTACTCCAGAGAGTCCGTATACACGGCAAATGCCATCGGTTACCGAAATTACGGTGCCTTGATTGCGCATTTGCGTATCAATGCCTAATTCACTAATTCGGCTTTTGATCAGCTCACTGATCTCGGAAGGGTTGAGTTGCATTGCTTACTCCTGGGTCTTAATTCGTATGTTCTTCATTAACTTATGCGCTTAGGCTAATTTGCATCTGAGCCAAGCGCGCTTTTACCGAGCCATCCAACACTTCATCGCCAACTTGCACCCGAATACCGCCAATTAGGCTGGGATCTATAGCAATCGTTGGGCGTAATTCTTTACCGCCGAAGCGCTTCTTTAGGCTGGCCAACAAACTACTTAAGGCCTCACCCTCAAGCGGAAAAGCGCTGGTAATCATCACTTCTGCAGCGCCTTCGCTGTGATTTTTTAATAAACTAAATTGCGCGGCTATTTCACTCAAAACGCCTAAGCGCTGATTTTGATTCAGTAAGCGTAAAAAACTTAAAACCCTTTCGCTTACTGGTGTTTTGGTCATGCCCGCGATTAGTTGACTTAAATCAGCGGCAGAAACCTTCGGGTTGTTGGCCAACAAAACCAGCTCTGGGGCTGAAGCAATTTGCGCCAACTCGTTCAGTTGGGCTGACCAGGGGGCCAGATCGGCTGGCTGGGCACTTGCAAATAAGGCCTCCGCATAGGGGCGGGCAATAGTCGCTAAATCAGCCATATCAAAGTTGTGCCTTTAGTTGCTCTAGTAAAGCAGCGTGTGACTTTGCATCGACTTCCCGTTGCAAAATTTGTTCGGCGCCTTGCACTGCGAGGGCGGCTACTTCGAGGCGTAATATTTCCCGCGCTCGACTCACTTGTTGATCCGCATCTTCTTTGGCCTGAGCCAAAATACGTGCGGCTTCTGCCTGAGCATTAGTGCGGATTTCTTCAGCTGCCATTTGCGCCCGTTTCTCAGCTTCGGCAACGCGTTGAGCGCCCTCTTGACGAGCACCAGCCAATTCTTGCTCGGCAATTTTGCTAGCAGATGCCAAGTCAGCTTTGCCACGCTCTGCAGCTGCTAGGCCCTCAGCTACTTTAGTAGCACGATCGTCTAATGCCTTCACCAGCGGTGGCCACACAAAACGTGCGACAACCCACCACAAAATAAAGAAAACGATCATTTGCGCGAATAGTGTCGCGTTCAGATTCACGATGTTCCTTTCAGTATTGTTAAAAGCGGAGTGATGACCAATTTAGTCATCTAAACCGAAACAATTACTTGATAACGGCCAGCAGTGGGTTTGCAAAGGCAAACAACATTGCAACTCCAACGCCGATCAAAAACGCTGCGTCGATTAAACCTGCCAAGAGGAACATCTTGGTTTGTAATTCGTTCATCAACTCAGGCTGACGGGCTGCGCCTTCAATAAATTTACCGCCCATGAGGCCAATGCCAAGACAGGCTCCCAAGGCTCCTAAACCAATGATAAGGCCGATACCGACAGCTGTCAGTCCCTGGATGTTGGCTAAAAATGCTTGCATGTTAACTCCTAAGTATTAAAAGGGGTGAGGTTGAAAAAATTAATGGTGACTATGCGCTTGGCCTATATAGACCAAAGTCAACATCATGAAAATAAAGGCTTGCAGCAAAATAACGAGAATGTGAAATATCGCCCATGCTGAACCGGCGATCACATTGCCAACAAATCCAAACAGGGTCATGTCAAGACTAAATGTCCAAATGCTGCCAAGTAGCGCAATCAGCAAGAAAATTAATTCGCCGGCATACATGTTGCCAAAAAGTCGCATCCCCAACGATACGCCTTTGGCTACATACTCAATTAAATTTAAAGCTAAATTAATTGGCGCCAAATACCATTTAGCTCCAAATGGCGCAGAGATTAATTCATGCATAAATCCGCCAACGCCCTTAATTTTGAAGCTATAAAAAAGAACCAGCAAGAGCACTGAGAAAGACAGCCCTAGGGTTGCATTGAGATCTGTAGTCGGCACAATTTTGTGATGAGGGACATGTAGGCCAAAGCTTTCGGCGAAATGGTTTACTCCCACAATCCAATCAACTGGTATTAGATCGAGGGTATTCAGCAAAATAATCCAACAGAATACAAATAAGGCCAGCGGGGCAATGTAACTGCGGTTTCCGTGAATAATGCTTTTGGATTGGGTTTCAACCATTTCAACCAGCATTTCGACCAAGGCCTGGAAGCGTCCTGGAACGCCAGGGCTAGCGCGCCGCGCCGCGATTAACAATAAGACTACTGCTAAAACCCCCATTAGTGAGGTCCAAAAAACGGTATCTAAATTAATAACGCTAAAGTCAATAATTGAAATTTGTTTGCCGCCAATATTGTTAAGGTTTTGCAAATGCTCGGCAATATATGAGGTGGGTGTAATGACTTCGGCTGCACCGTGCGATGCGGCTCCGCTTGCCAGATTTGCTTCGCTAGACATCTATCAACAATTCCCTGTTTCAATCATTTTGCTGCCCGCTTGAAGCGCCACACAAACCAATAACACTTCAAGGTTAAAAAATAAGTTAGCAACAATGGCAGCCATTTTAAGTCTGGCTGCTTTACCGCAAACCCCACAAACAACGCTAAGGTCAGGGCGATTTTAATTAATTCGCCTGAAATCACCGCCGCCAAAAACCGTCCCGCGCTGGGCTTGTTAGGATTGCTCGCCATTTGTAAGCGCAACAAAAATATGGTTGCCGGCAAAATCCCAATTAAACCACCCACTAAAGCCGACTGAGTATAAAGGTTTATACCCACCGGGCTAGCAAAAAAACTACAAACGACTGCACTAAGCAAGGTGACTAGCACCTGGCCCAAAATAATTCGCCATGATGACTGAGCAACAAATTGCGCGGGCTGTGCAGCCCGTAAAGCACTCAGTTCTGCCTTGCTGTAGGTCCGAAAAGCATCTTCAGGCTCTTCCCATTCATACTTAGGCGGAAATTGATTCTTTTGGGTAATCAATTTAGCCCGCAAATTTTAGTGGCGTCATCATTATTGGTCAATTGTTTTTGAACTTTTTAGTGCGTATTTTTCCTACAAACTACTAATACCCAACTTTTTTAGTAAGGCATCTAATTCATCAAATTGGCTAAAACGAATACAAAGCTCGCCACCCTTGTTTTTAATTTTAAATTGGGCCGCCAAGCCAATTAAGTCGGCAATTTCTTGCGCTAAACGGCGTAAATCCGGGTCTTTATTGGCTTGGGCTGAGGGTGAGGGCGTTTTTTTCTGGCCAATTTGACCAATTGCAATTGCGGCAGCGCTCGCCATCTTTTCGGCCTCGCGAACCGATAAGCCTTGCGCCACAATCCGTTGGGCCAAAATAATTTGGCTTGCTCCTGGTAAAGGCAATAAAGCGCGCGCATGGCCCATATCGAGTTCACCAGCCATTAACATGGCCTGAACTGGCTTGGCGAGTTGAATGAGGCGCAGTAAGTTACTGATTGCGCTACGTGATTTACCAACCGCCTTAGCGGCGGCCTCATGGGTAAAGCCAAACTCTGCAATGAGGCGCGCTAAGCCCTGCGATTCCTCCAGGGGGTTTAAATCTTCGCGCTGCATATTCTCAATTAAGGCCATGGCTGCTGCCGCGCGATCATCTGCCGTACTAATTAAAACGGGTACAGCCGATAAGCCAGCCAGTTGGGCCGCACGAAAACGTCGCTCACCGGCAATAATTTCATATTTGCCTGGCGCCACCTCACGCACTAGTAGGGGCTGCATAATGCCCTGCTCACGGATACTCTCGGCTAACTCTTGCAAGCCCTCTGACTTGATCTGTTGACGTGGCTGATACTTGCCCGCCTGCAAGGCGCTCAAGGGCAAGGAGGTAACATTGGAGCCTGCTAATTCAGGCTGATTTTTTTCGCCCAATAAAGCATCAAGCCCTCGGCCAAGGCCTTTTTTCTTAGCAATACTCATGACTTCACCTCGGTTAGTTTTTTCTGCGTTAGGTTCATCGCCTCAACCCGCAGGATCATTTCTGCACCAAACTCTAAGTAAGCTTGCGCACCTCGGGAAGCTTTATCAAAAGCAATTCCTGGCATGCCATAGGAGGGGGCTTCAGCCAAGCGCACATTGCGCGGAATAATTGAACTAAAAACTTTATCGCCAAAGTGCTCTAGCAACTGCTCTGACACTTGCTGCTGCAATGTCATGCGGGCATCGAACATGACGCGCAATAAACCAATGATGACAAGATCTGGGTTTAACTTGGCATGCACCTGCTTAATTGTATTTACAAGGTCAGATAAGCCCTCTAAGGCAAAGTACTCACACTGCATTGGCACAATCACGCCATTCGCTGCACATAAGCCGTTTAAGGTAAGCAATGAAAGGGCTGGCGGACAATCAATCAAAATAAAATCGTAGTCATGTACAACGCTACTCAAAGCCGTTTTGAGAAGCAGCTCACGCTCATCAAAGTCAACTAACTCAATTTCTGCGCCGGCTAAATCTCGGTTTGCCGGTAATACGTCGTAGCCAACACTCGGACAACGTTGCACTGCCTCTTGTGGTGTGGCATGACCGATTAATACGTGATACACGCTTTTAGTTAAATCGCTTTTTTCTATGCCCGAACCCATCGTTGCATTACCTTGTGGGTCTAAATCAACCAGGAGCACGCGTTGCTGATGACCAACTAAGCCCGCCGCTAAATTGACGGCAGTGGTGGTTTTACCGACACCGCCTTTTTGATTGGCAACACAGAAAGTTTTGGCCATAGTAAAAAAGCGCTATAAAAAAGATTAGTGGTTAAAGGCGAAGGTGAGCAAGTGTCGCTCGACCGTGCGGTTCGGTAAGTGAACAGGCATATCGGTAACTAAGCGCCACCGATCTTTTGGTAACGCGCTAATTTCAGCCGCAACGTTTTTTGCCTTCATCGCAAAAACTAGGCCGGTAGGTTTCAAAAAGGGCTCAGCCAAGCGCAAAAAATCCGCCAAATTGGTAAAGGCGCGTGAAATTACCGCATCAAAGTGGCCGGAATACTGTTGCCCAGCATCCTCGACTCGCGTTGTCAGTATTTCCACATTATTAAGATGCATCTTGCCTTTCAGGTGCTGTAAAAAAGCCGTCTTTTTGCGAACTTTTTCAATCAGGCTAAAGCGCCATTCGGGCAGTGCAATAGCCAAGGGAATTGCCGGCAAACCACCGCCAGACCCTAAATCAGCAATTTTATAGGCTGGCATACCCGCTTGCGATTTAAGCCCAGCTTGGGCCAGCAGTGCTGTGCTTATTCCGGGTAAAATTGCAATAGAATCAAGGAGATGCAAGCTTACAGAGTCATTTTCTCCAGCAATAGTAGTCAAATTATGCACCCGATTCCAACGCTCTAGCTCGAGCAAAAATAGTTCGAGCTCAGCTACAGCGGTCGGCGATAAGCTAAGCTTTAAATCTGCGAGCCCATCCGTTAACTGACTCATTGGCGTACCAATCTCATAAGGGAGCCGTGCTTTTGCCAAGCCCTTTTCGCAAATGAACTAGCAATAGGGAAATAGCGGCGGGGGTGACCCCTGAAATACGAGCAGCATGGCCAAGTGTGGTGGGCTTATGAAAATTTAGCTTTTGCTGGGCTTCAGCCGATAAGCCATGAACCTCGAGGTAATCTAAGTTTGCTGGCAGATTAAGGCCCTCAAAATGCTCGTGGCGTGAAATTTCTGCGCTTTGCCGGTCAATATAGCCTTGATATTTAATTGCAATCTCTACCTGGTCTTTAATTTGCCGATCTAATATGGGGTCATCCGCCAAGTCACCAGGGTGCCAAAAGCCCCCTTCGGTTGCCATTAAATCGTCATAGCTTAGACTCGGTCGCCGCAGAATTTCGGCCAAGGAGCACTCGTGTGCCAGAGTTTGGCCCAAAATAAGCGCCAAGGCATCGCCTTTCTCATGGCGGGGACCAACCCAAACACTGTTAAGGCGCAATGTTTCACGTGAAACAGCTGACTCTTTTTCGCAAAAAACTGCCCAACGCGTGTTGTCAACCAATCCCAGCTTACGACCAATGGCCGTTAAGCGCAAATCCGCGTTATCTTCACGCAAACTAAGACGATATTCAGCCCGACTTGTAAACATGCGATAGGGCTCTTGCACACCACGCGTAATTAAGTCGTCTACCAATACCCCGATATAGGACTCACTTCGCTTGGGTACCCACGGCTCTTTGCCCAAAACAGCTAAAGCGGCATTAATACCAGCCAGCAAGCCCTGCGCAGCAGCCTCTTCGTAGCCAGTTGTGCCGTTAATTTGCCCTGCAAAATAGAGTCCAGCAATGGCTTTTGTTTCTAGTGTGTGCCGCAAGTGCTGCGGATCAAAGAAATCGTACTCAATCGCATAGCCAGGACGTAAGATTGTTGCCGCCTCAAGCCCCCGAATGCTTCTTACCAACTCATATTGAATGTCAAAGGGGAGGCTGGTAGAAATGCCATTAGGATAAAACTCATTCGTTGTCAGGCCTTCGGGCTCTAAAAAGATTTGGTGGCTATTTTTAGTCTTAAAACGATGAATTTTATCTTCAATTGAAGGGCAATATCTTGGGCCCACGCCCTCGATGACGCCGGTATACATTGGTGAGCGATCAAGCCCGCGCCGAATGATATTGTGGGTCTGCTCATTCGTATGGGTAATCCAGCACGGCACTTGACGCGGGTGCTGTTCTGGGCGCCCCAAAAATGAAAAGCATGGCACGGGATCAAGGTCGCCTGGCTGTTCTTGCATCACTGAAAAATCGATGGTGCGACCATCAATTCGCGGTGGGGTGCCAGTTTTGAGGCGCCCCTGAGGTAATTGCAGTTCTTTGAGTCGCAACGATAGGGTGTTGGCCGCTGGATCACCGGCGCGGCCCCCCGCATGACTATCCAATCCAACATGAATTTTGCCACCCAAAAAAGTGCCCGCCGTTAATACGATGCGTGGGGCATAAAAAGTGAGGCCAAGGGCTGAAACTACGCCCTGAACACAATTGTCCACGACCACCAGATCGTCTACCGCGGCTTGAAATAGGGTTAGCTTGGGTTGGTTTTCGAGGCGCCGACGAATGGCGGCACGATATAAAATACGGTCGCCTTGGGCCCGAGTGGCACGCACCGCTGGGCCTTTGCTTGAGTTCAGGATGCGAAATTGAATACCGGCCTCATCCGTAGCCGCCGCCATAGCGCCACCCAATGCATCAATTTCTTTCACCAAATGGCCTTTGCCAATACCGCCGATTGACGGGTTGCAGCTCATGGCCCCCAAGGTTTCAATATTATGGGTGATTAGCAGGGTATCGCAGCCCATTCTCGCGGCTGCAAGCGCGGCTTCGGTGCCAGCATGGCCCCCGCCAACAACAATCACCTCAAAATTTTTGGAATAGCGCATGAATTACCCAAGATAGGGCGATGATCATAGCATTTTGTCTGTTTCACGTGAAACAAATTTGCCCCATGCAAATGCAAGTCCAGTTAATTTGGCTCGGATTAAGCCCCAATTATCTCTAGTAAGTTATTGATTTAATTAGTAAAAAAGCCATCATAAGCCGATTTTGCGATGAGTACGCTCACAACAATTAAAAAGGTTTTACGCACAAAAGTGCTGCCGTGGCGAATTGCTAACTTACTGCCATACTGACTACCTGCAATATTTGCCACCATCATCGCCAACCCAAGCGGCCAATTAATGTAGCCCAAACTAGCAAATAATCCAATTGCCGCTAAATTCGTTGCCACATTGACTAACTTAGTAGCTGCTGAGGCATGCAAAAAATCAAAGTTAAAAAAACGTACAAAGCCAAATAATAAAAAGCTGCCGGTGCCTGGCCCAAAAAAGCCGTCATAAAAGCCAATCGTTAAGCCCATACATGCAGCCTTAAGCTGCGTTAAAAAACCGCTTTCAACAGGTTGATGTGCGCCACCTAAGGCGGGCTGAAACCAGGTATAAAACAATAAAAATAAAAGCAAGAAAGGTAGGGCCTTACGCAGGGGCTCGGCAGGAAATACCGTCACCGCTTGTGCGCCAAGTAAGGCGCCTATAAAACCAAACGCAATGGCAGGGCCTACAAGCGCCCACGGCAAATCGACATGTCGCAAATAGCGTCGCGCTGCATTAATCGTGCCACCAATTGCGGCAACCTTATTGGTTGACATCAGCGCTGCCGGCGGCAGTTCGGGATAAGTAGCAAATAGTGCTGGCAACTGAATTAGGCCGCCGCCGCCAGCCACCGCATCAACTAGTCCCGCAAAAAAAGCGAGCGCCAACAACAGTGGCCATAAGTAAATTGAAAATTCGATGATGCGCTCTTTAAATAATAGGGCTTATTTTTGTTTTATAAAATACCCGACCAAGCCTTTGCGAAAGAGCATTACACACAAAATAAAAATTAGGCCGGTAACAATCGTGACCGATTCGCCTAGCGAATTAAACCACTGTACGCTGGTTAGTTTTGCTAAAAAGTTACCGATCTCACCGACTCGCTGTTCAAGCACCACAATGACTAACGACCCTACTAATGGGCCAATCAAGGTACCAACACCGCCCACTAAGGTCATTAAAATAACCAAGCCCGACATCGACCAATGCACGTCACTAAGCGTTTCAAAACCCAACACCAAGGCCTGCGCACTTCCAGCCAATCCCGCTAAGGCGGCAGACAAAACGAAGACTAAAAACTTAAATTGATTTACTTCATAACCCAAAGAAATAGCGCGCGGCTCATTTTCTTTAATTGCTTTGAGTACTTGCCCGAAAGGCGAGGCCACAATGCGGGCAATTAATAAAAATCCAAACACGACGAGACATAAAATAAAATAATATAAAGTAAGGTCATCGCTTAAATCAATCAAGCCAAATAAACTCCCTCTTGGAATTCCCTGAAAGCCATCTTCGCC
>CAILUH010000013.1 GCA_903837335.1 uncultured beta proteobacterium
CCATTAATTCCAAGCCGATCTAAGGCATCGGATACATTTGAAGCCGATACATTTAAATATTGACTGACGATTTTTGAATCTACTTTAGCCACTGAAACCTCCCTTTAAATTAGCAATTATTTTAATCAATCTAACGTTGCACCCGAATCACGCACTGCCCGCGCCCACTTGCTTAGCTCCTTCGCCTGAAAATCAGCAAAGGGTTCACTAAAATCGGTATTTGGTACAACACCTAAATTACCCAGCTTTTCTTTATAAGCAGCTGAAGCGGCAATCTTCTCGGTGTCAGCTTTGAGCAGGGTATAGACATTCTTGGGTAATTTTGCTGGCGCAAATACGCCCCACCAAGCAATCGACTCAAACTGAGGATAGCCCTGCTCTGCTACTGTCGGAATAGTTGGCAGCACTGGTGAGCGGACTTTGCTGGTTACGGCCAAGGCGCGCAACTTACCAGAAACAATATGGGGTAAAACCGATTGAATAGGATCAAAGACTAAATCAATTTGACCACCTAGTAAATCAGTAACTGCTGGTGCACTGCCTTTGTAGGGAATATGTTTTAGGTTTGCTTTAGTAGTCGATTCGAATAATGCCGCGGTTAAGTGCCCTGGCGTGCCATTACCTGCTGTACCAAACTGTAGTGACTCAGGGTTTTGCTTGGCTTGTTTAATTAATGCATCCAAGGTTTTTATTGGGCTACTCGCATTAACAGCAATCACAATGGGCGCACTAGCTACTAATGCAATCGGCGTAAAGTCCTTCACGGCATCATAAGATAGTTTTTTATACAAACTAGGATTAATCGCATGGGTGCCAACGGTACCCATAAAAAGCGTGTAGCCGTCTGGCGCAGCACGGGCCACAAAATCTGCGCCAATCGTGCCGCCAGCACCACCTTTATTGTCGATAATCACCTGCTGCTTGAGCTCATCGCCAAGTAACTGCGAAAGCGGTCTGGCCACAATATCGGTTGGTCCGCCAGGGGGAAATGGCACAATTAAGCGCAAGGGTTTATCAGGAAAATTCTGCGCAACTACTGAGCTACTAATACCGGTAAGTAGGCTAATAATGACAAAAAATAAGCCTAATTGATAACGCCTAGAATAAAAATGTTTTTTACGCATTTAGAACACCTCTCTAAATAATAAACCGCAGCCTGATAACACTAAGATCAAGCCATATATTAACTTTAATGTACTTAATTGAATGCCAATATGCGCCCGCGTTCCTGCCCAGACACCAATCGCCATAAAGGGAATTAAAAATAGGGCTAATAATGCAACGTCGGCCTTAAGAAGTAAGCCGGTAATAATCATTAACGCTAAACGCAAAAAAACCAATGAAAAAATAATGGCGGTCATGGTTGCCCTTAAGCGAACGGCATCATGAATACGCATTGCTAGATATGAGGCATAGATAGGTCCGCCAGTGGCAAATAAGGCAGTAAAAATACCACCGCTCACCCCAAAAGGAATTGACCAAAAATGTGAAATTGTCTTATCTGCTGTGGAATTTCGGCCAACTAAAATACGCACACCATTTAAACCAGCAAAAATTCCCAAAGTAATGAGTAAGGGGCTTTTAGGTGCATCTAATAACAAAGTCACACCAATAATGAGTCCCACTAAGGTAAAAGGAGCTAACCAATAAAGCTCTTTAAAGCTGGCTTGTTTAAATGATTTTTTTCCTTGATAAAAAGAAGCGCATAAATCTAAAACCACGATTAGCGGCACTACGGTTTGCAAAGGATATAACTGCACTAATAATGGCACCGAGACAATGGATGAGCCAAAACCTGTAATGCCAAAAATAAAATAGGCCAATAAGATAATACTGGCAGAGGCAATGAGGGGTAGGATGATTTCCACTTTAGATCAGTGTGCTTACAGCTAAGTTAAAAATTGCATTAGCAATTAAAAGATAAAGGCAGATTTTTTTTATCTTTGCCTGCGTAATGAGATGCTCTTGATCAA
>CAILUH010000014.1 GCA_903837335.1 uncultured beta proteobacterium
ACGGATCATAACGTCCGCCGCCAGCAATCGTGCCTTGCGCACCGAGTTCGGTGGTTACCCACTCAAATACGGTAAGGTTGTAATAGTCTAAGCCGCGAACCAAACGCGGTTTAATTTTGCAAGGAATATTGTGGGCTTTTAATATGGTCTGAACAGCCATAAAGTGCTGCAATGATTCAGCGCCGAGAAAATCCAGCAAGCGTGGCGCCTTCTCAATCAATTCCTGCATTGTTAAATTTTTAGAATCCAAAATACGTAAGGGATTGGTGAGTAAACGACGCTGTGAATCTTCATCAAGAGCAGCAGCATTAGCCGTAAAGTACTTAACTAAAGCCTCGCGATGCGCAGCACGCTCTGCGGCTTGGCCCAGGGAATTAATTTCCAGGTGTACGCCCCGTAAACCCAATTCATCCCATAGCCGTTGCCCCATTAAAATAATCTCGACATCAATATCGGGGCCCGCAAAACCTAAGGCTTCAACGCCAAATTGATGGAACTGCCGGTAACGCCCCCGCTGCGGACGCTCATGGCGAAACATGGGGCCCAAATAACAGAGCCGTTTAGGGCCGTCATACAGTAAATTATGCTCAATCACTGCGCGTACCACTGCAGCAGTACCCTCGGGTCGCAAAGTGAGCTGCTCACCATTCAGGCGATCTTCAAACGAATACATTTCCTTTTCAACAATATCAGTGACTACCCCAATGCCACGCTGAAAAACCTCGGTTGCCTCAACAATCGGGGTTTTAATAAACTCATAGCCGTAAGCGCGGGTTAAATCATGTAAAATTTTTTCCAAGTGCAACCACTGCTTAGAATCAACAGGCAGAACATCATTCATGCCGCGCACGCCCGCCAGTTTTTGAATTTTTTGCTCACTCATCTTGTCTGCTCATGCTGTTGCTTAACCATAGTGCGACTGTACATAGTCATTCACGATCACCTGAAACTCTTCAGCGATACTGGGGCCGCGCAAGGTTTTTACTTTAACGCCGTCAACAAATACGGGTGCGGCAGGAGTTTCTCCCGTGCCGGGCAAAGAAATACCGATATTGGCATGCTTACTTTCTCCGGGGCCATTAACAATACAGCCCATCACCGCAACATTCATATTCTCCACCCCAGGATGGGATTTTTTCCAGATCGGCATTTGTTGGCGTAAGTAAGATTGAATTTGGGCGGCTAATTCTTGAAATGTCGTGCTTGTAGTCCTTCCGCATCCGGGACAAGCAATAACCATGGGTGTGAAATTGCGCAAGCCCATGGTTTGTAAAATTTCCTGAGCCACAATGACTTCATTTTCGCGAGGGGCGCCAGGGTCAGGCGTCAACGACACCCGAATCGTATCGCCAATACCCTCTTGCAATAAAATACCGAGGGCGGCAGTCGAAGCCACAATACCTTTGCTGCCCATGCCTGCTTCGGTTAAACCCAAATGCAAGGGGTAATCGCAGCGTTGAGCTAAATCACGATACACGGCCACCAAATCTTGTACGCCACTCACTTTGCACGACAACATGATTTGATTGGCATTCATACCCAATTCAACTGCCTTAGTAGCCGATTGCAAGGCAGACTGAATTAAAGCTTCAATCATCACTGCTTGGGCTGTTTTTGGTTCTGCAAGTTTGGCGTTTTCATCCATGATGTGGGCCAACAGTGTTTGATCTAAGCTACCCCAATTCACGCCAATCCGAATTGGCTTTTGGTAACGGCAGGCGGCTTCAATCATTTGGGCAAATTGCGGATCGCGTTTTGCACCCTTACCGACATTACCCGGATTAATTCGGTATTTCGATAAAGCCGCGGCGCAAGCGGGAAAATCGTTTAGTAAAGTGTGGCCGTTGTAATGAAAATCGCCAATCAGCGGCGTAAAAATACCCATCGCATCTAATTTTTCGCGCACGTAAGGTACGGCGGCGGCGGCCTCTGGCGTATTGACCGTAATACGCACCAATTCAGAACCTGCACGCGCTAATTCCTTAACTTGAATCGCAGTACCTAGAGCGTCAACCGTATCTGTATTGGTCATCGATTGCACGCGCACGGGCGCATCACCACCCACGGTCACATGCACATCTTGCCAAGATACCGTTGCCTGCAAGGAACTGCGGCGCGGCGCAGGGCCCAGAGGGTAGCAAGCTGAATCCGGCGTAGTATGCATATCCATCCGGTTAAAAATTAACGTTCCAACCACTGTACAGTTTGCTCGCCCAGCGATGCATCAACTGTGCGCTCACGAACTTTTGTACGGTCAATAATATCGCCTGCCAGCTGTCCGCAAGCTGCAGCAATGTCATCACCACGGGTTTTGCGTACCGTCGCAATCATGCCAGCTTCTTGCAAAATATTACTAAAGGCAAAAATACGTTGTGGAGAAGAGCGAGTTAAGCCCGATTCAGGAAAAGGATTAAAGGGAATTAAATTAATTTTGCAACGAATGCCTTTTAATAATTGCACCAACTCTCTTGCTTGCGCATCTTGATCATTGATTTCATTAAGCATGCAATATTCAAAGGTGATGAAGTCGCGCGGTGCATAAGGTAAATAGCGCTCACACGCAGCTAATAATTCTTTCAGCGGATATTTTTTATTCAGCGGCACTAGTTGATCGCGTAAAGCATCATTCGGCGCATGCAAAGACACGGCTAAAGCTACTGGACAATCTTGTGCCAAGCGATCCATCATTGGTACCACGCCCGAAGTTGAGAGCGTCACCCGACGTCGCGATAGGCCATAAGCATGATCGTCTAACATTAAGCGCAAGGCGGGTAAGACGTTATCGTAATTGAGTAGGGGCTCACCCATACCCATTAAGACAACGTTGGATACCACTCTGCCCTCGTGAACATAACCTGGAGTTGGATATTCTTCAATGCGTTTAATTGCGCTAGGGTCAGCGCGCAAATGGTGTTCAGCAAACCAAAGTTGACCAATAATTTCTCCCACGGTCAGGTTCCGTGAAAAACCTTGATATCCAGTAGCGCAAAAAGAACAATTGACCGCACAACCTGCTTGCGAAGAAATACACAAGGTACCGCGATCATCCTCAGGAATAAACACCATTTCAACCGCATTCCTGCCACCCACATCTAACAACCATTTGCGGGTGCCATCAGTCGCTAGCGCTTCACTTACTACGGGCAGCGCACAAACTTCGGTCTGCTCACTTAAGGTCTGGCGAAATGATTTCGCTAAATCGCTCATTAAAGCAATATCACCGACACCGCGCTGATGTACCCAATTTAATAATTGCTTGGCTCGAAACGGCTTTTCATGCAGCCCTGCAATGTACGCCTTCATTGCCTCGGCGTCTAAATCTAAGAGATTAATGCGGGGTGAATTCACATTAACGATTAAAAATAGTCATACCAGGGAAAAAGAAAGCGATTTCGACTGCAGCGGTTTCAGGAGCATCAGATCCATGTACCGAATTAGCGTCGATGCTGTCAGCAAAGTCGGCACGAATCGTACCTTTGTCGGCTTTTTTTGGATCGGTCGCGCCCATCAATTCACGATTCTTCGCAATGGCATTCTCACCTTGCAAGACCTGAATCATCACTGGACCTGAAATCATGAACTTAACTAAGTCGTTGAAAAAGGGCCGGTCTTTGTGCACGGCATAAAACTGCTCTGCTTCTGCTTGCGATAAGTGCGCCATTTTCGAGGCCACTATTTTGAGCTTAGCCGCTTCAAAACGCGCGTAGATTTGCCCGATGACATTTTTAGCCACTGCGTCGGGTTTAATAATAGATAAAGTGCGTTCCATTGCCATGCATAACTCCAGTACTGAATCAAAGATAGTAAAAAGCAGTGTTAGAGCCCCCAAAAGGACATCCTCGCTGCAGAAGCTGAAAGCTGCGTTGCTGCCAACGCCCACGGAATTATACATCCCTAGACCATCCTGTCTTTAAGGGTAAATTAGCTAAGTGATTGAATTTACAGGGGATAACCCCTCTGTCAGCAGTATCTTTATGAAAGCCCTTGAAATTCACCTAATTTGTCTATACTTAATGCATAGGCCAATGTTGGGCTTAGTTAATTTAACAATGAAGGGGTCTCAATGAGCGATTTAAACTCTTTTGGCTTTGGACAGTCTGGTTCTGTAACGAGTCTGCAAATCCGTAACCGGGTTTTGCGCAATACCTATGCTTTGCTTGCTCTCTCGATGGTACCTACCGTCATTGGCGCTTGGTTGGGAGTTGCAATGGGGTTTGTACCTTTTGCTGGTAGTCCTTTCTTAGGTTTCATTGTCTTTATGGCAGTTGCCTTTGGCTTCTTCTGGGCCATCAATAAAAATAAAGATACTGGCATCGGCGTTTTACTACTGCTAGGTTTTACCTTCTTTATGGGTTTGATGTTGTCAGGCCTCATTGGCTTTACCCTCAGCAGCTATAGCAATGGCGCTACCTTAATCATGCTCGCGTTTGGCGGCACTTCCTTAATTTTCGCCTCCATGGCTACCATTGCCACGGTAAGTAAAAGCGATTTTTCTGGCATGGGCAAATGGCTCATGGTTGGTGTCTTGCTCCTCATCGTAGCTTCCTTGGCTAATATTTGGCTGCAATTACCCGCACTCATGCTAACGGTAATGATTCTAGCGATCGCCATTTTCTCTGCCTTTATTTTGGTCGATGTGCAACGCATAATTAGTGGCGGCGAAACCAACTATGTAATGGCTACTTTAGCAATCTACCTTGACGTCTATAACGTTTTCACCAACTTGCTGGCTTTATTTGGCATCATGGGCGGCCAACGCGATTAGACTCATTTAGCGACTGCCTTACGCAATCAAAAAAGCACCTTTCGAGGTGCTTTTTTATGCGCTTATTTTTTCTCAAACACTGCGATCGATTCAATATGTGAAGTATGAGGAAACATATTCACTATGCCAGCCTTAGTCAATTCGTAACCAGCTTCGCCCAATAGGATGGCAGTATCGCGTGCCAGCGTTTTCGGATTACAAGAGACGTAAACAATGCGCTGGGGCAAAAAGGACAAAGCGTTAGCATCGCCCGCGAGGAAATTCTTTTGTAGCACTTCTAAGGCTTGGCACAAGGCCATTGCTCCCTCTCTAGGGGGATCAATTAACCAACGGTCTGCCGGCCCCCAGGAACGCACCATCGCTGCATCAGCAGTAAATAAATTCGCTAATTGAAACTGGGCTATATCTGCTAAGCCATTATGTTTGGCATTACTGTGCGCCCTTAGGATTAAGGCGTTATTACCCTCAATGCCCAAAACGGCTTTGGCTAAACGCGCCAAGGGTAAAGTGAAATTACCAATGCCACAAAATAAGTCAAGTATTCGCTCATGGGGTTGCGGTGCCAACAAGCGTATTGCCCGCCCTACTAAAGCACGATTCATCGCATGATTGACTTGCGTGAAGTCAGTAGGTAAGAAAGGCATTTCAAGCGCAAACTCAGGTAGTCGATAACATAAACTACCCTCAGTCGGATGAAACGGCTTAGCAGTATCGATTCCACCGGGTTGTAACCACATCCATACGGAGTGTCGCTCGGCAAAGATGCGCACCAGGTCAAGATCAGCAGAACTCAGTGGCACCATGTGGCGCATCACTAAAACTGTTACTGGCTGAAATGCATTGGTGGCATTACCCTCTCCTACTGCTAATTCAAATTGGGCAATCTCATCCGGAATCGAGAGAGCGTTCACCAATTCCCGCAAAGGAAGTAATAAAGCAGAAACGGATTCGGGCAATATTTCACAAGCCAACATATCGGCTACATAGCCGCTATTGAATTCATGAAAACCAACCAGTGCAGTGCCTTTTTTAATCGAGCGATTCACCACACTTAGACGCGCTCGTTGCCGATAAGCCCAGCTAGGTCCACCTAAAGGGCGCAATATTTCTGCTGGCTTAGCACGGGCAAGATGCCAGAGGTCGTCTTCTAAAATCCTTTGCTTAATTGCTATTTGTGCTGCTACATCCAGGTGTTGCATGCTACAGCCGCCACAAATACCAAAAGCTAAGCAACGCGGCTGCGTTCGAAATACAGCGGGCTTTAATATCTCGACAACTTTGGCTTTGGCAAAGCGGGCTTTATCACGGGTAATTTGATAGCTAACTAGTTCAGTAGGCAATGCACCACGAATAAATAGCACCTTGCCAGCTTCACCGGCAGGCGCATCAGCAGCGGGCGCCAATCTAGCAATGCCCTGTGCGTCTAAATCGAGAGATTCAACCCAAATCGGCTCGCCAACTGGCTCAGACATACTGCACGTACTTAAGCCGCATCCGCAAAACCAGCAAGATATTCTTGCCATGCTGCACCGTGTGGCCGCTTAGACTCCTCCTGCAGATAGGCGCGCACAAAACGCACTTCTTCAGCATATTCTGCCGCAGAAAAACCGCCCCGCATCAATTGAAAACGGCAATACATCAAATACGTATTCACCACGTCCGTTTCGCAATAGCTGCGAATCTCGGGTAAGCGGCCTTCCTGATAGGCGCCCCATACTTGACTACCGTCCATGCCCATTTTTCCAGGAAAACCACAGAGTTTGGCTAAGCTATCTAGGGGTGCATTTGCCCGCGGATTAAATTTAGCCAAAATATCCATCATGTCCAAATGCCGTAAGTGGTAGCGAGAAATATAGTTATTCCATTTAAAGTCGCGGCTATCGCTATCTTGGCTTTCACCCATCTCCCAATAGCGCGCTGCTTGCACTTCTTGCACCATAGAGCGGTAATGTAAAACGGGTAAATCAAACCCGCTACCATTCCATGAAACTAATTGCGGGGTATATTTTTCAATTAAATCGTAAAACGCCTGAATTAAGGTTTTTTCATCGTCGGCAACTTCGCCTAAAGATCCCACTTTAAATTGCGGTAAACCTTCTTTTGTGGTGCGACGAATGACACACGATATCGCTACAATTCTTTGTAAGTAGAGCGGCAGAAAATCGCTGCCCGTTTTCACGGTCCTTGCTGCCATCGCTAACTGTGCTACTTCGGCATCAGCAATGGTAGTTGGGTAATCTTCTAAACGGCGCAAGCCAGCTACATCGGGAATCGTCTCAATATCGAAAACTAAAACGGTTGCGCCTGCTCGCATGAATAAGGGGCTGTTCTACTGTAAAAATTGCATTGGATTAACCGGCTTACCATTCACCCTTACTTCAAAATGCAGCTTTACCGCATTGGTGTCGGTATCGCCCATCTCGGCAATTTTTTGCCCCTTGCGAACGCTATCGCCCTCCTTCACCACTAGACTTTTGTTATAGGCATAGGCGGTTAAGTAGGTATTGTCGTGCTTCACAATCACCAAATTACCATAGCCTCGCAAGCTATTACCTGCGTACACAACCTTACCATCCGCAGCTGCTTGAACCGGCTCGCCCAACTTTCCGGCTATATCAATGCCCTTGTTTTTACCCTCACTAAACTCTTCAACGACCTTGCCTTGTGCTGGCCAAGACAAGCGAATACCTGGCTCCGCTACTTGAGCACTGCTAGCATCACCTTTAATAGCATCGGTTTTTAAGCCCTCAGTCTTAGCTGAGTCGGACTTTAAAGCGCCAGCCTTAGCTGCGCTGGCGCCTGCAACTACACTTTCGCCGGCAGGTAATTTTTTACCCGGTGGGCTAGCTACACTTGCTGATTTACTGGCATTAGGCGATTTAATTAATAAGAGCTGATCGACTTCAATTTGATTGGGGTCACTTAAATTATTCCACAGTGCAATATCTTTATAAGATTGACCATGATCTAATGAAATGCGTAACAGGGTATCGCCGCGCTTTACACGGTAATAGCCAGGTGGAGTTGGCTCATTAGCCATAGAAGAAGTGTTGCTCGCATTACGATCATTAATGGGGGCAGGCTTAGTGCGGGGCGTAGAACAGCCAGCTAAAGCCAAACCTACTGCCAACGTAATTGCTAGCGGTGCAGCTGAGGCTAAAGCGCGCTTTAAATCTACAGAAAATAAGGGTTTAACGATCAATCGCTTCATATCACCCCTGATTGTAAAGGCACAAAAAAGACCTCGTCTAGTACAGTTCTTTGATAGCGTTGCGAGCTGACGCGCTCAATCAGCAGAAGTTGCTGCGCATTTGCATTCCGTGCTACAGGCGCTATGAGGCGACCACCAATCGCTAACTGATCCAATAATGCATCAGGAATACCGAGTCCTGCGGCGGCCAAAATAATGGCATCAAATGGGGCAGCCTGGGGTAGACCTAAAATACCATCGCCGTAAATGAGTCGTAAATTATGAATCCGAAAAGGTCGTAATTTAGCCCGAGCCAAATCGTGCAAGGGACGAATCCGCTCAATTGAATAGACCTCTGCTGCGAGCAAACTTAACACTGCGGCTTGATATCCGCAGCCCGTACCAATTTCCAATACCTTGCCCAGGGGATTTTTATTTTTATGTAAAAGTTCAATCATGCGGGCTACTACCGAAGGCTTAGAAATGGTTTGCTGATGCCCAATGGGTAAGGCTGAATCTTCGTACGCCTGCGCATGCAAGCCAGCATCCATAAAAGCGTGCCGCGGTACGGTGGCGATCGCTTCTAGCGTTTTAAGGTGTTTTACCCCGCTAGCAGCAACTTTATCGGCAAGTGCTTGGCGGTGCCCAGCATGTCGTGAAGTAGCCTTCAACCGCGATCCCAGCCATTGGCTCGCATGGCAGCCAAGCGAGCGTGATGGGTTAAATCTAATTGCATCGGCGTGAGCGAAACACAGCCCTCAGCAATTGCACTAAAGTCGGTACCCAAAGAAGCATCTTTAGCTACCCCTGCTGCGCCAATCCAATAAATTAATTCACCGCGGGGATTTTTTTGCACGACAACTGGCTCAGAGTGATGACGATTACCTAAACGGGTAACTCGCCAGCGCTGTAAGTCAGCATAACTTTGATTCGGTAAATTCACATTCAATAAGGTTGCTATGCCCTTTTCAGAGCCAATGGGATTCGCTAATAAATGCGTAACAATATCTTTCGCAATTGCTGCTGCGTCATCAATGCGGGCCCAACCACGGTCAATTTGTGAAAACGCTACGCCAGGAACGCCAAACATGACTCCTTCAATTGCTGCTGCCACCGTACCCGAATAAAGAACGTCTTCACCCATATTTTCGCCTTGATTAATACCCGAAACGACTAAATCGGGGCGCTGATCTAAAAAACCAGTCATGGCAATATGCACGCAGTCAGTGGGAGTGCCGTTAATAAATAAAAACCCATCGCGCTCACCACCAGCCACACGATGAATCGATAAGGGGCGCGATAAGGTTAATGAATTCGAGGCGCCACTATGATTTTGCTCTGGTGCAATTACGGTAATCCGGCCTAGCGGGCGTAACGCATTGACTAATGCCAATAGGCCGGGAGCTAAATAACCATCATCATTAGAAACAAGAATATGTAAATCTGGTTGAGCTGGCATAGATAGTTAGAATCTAGAAATAAGGGTATTAAAATTAATACTTAGGAATCGATACTGCATTATTAGATGACGGGAGCATTAGGTAATTTGCGACCTCTTACCCAGCTGTAAATCACGGGAAGTACCAATAGGGTCAGTACCATCGTGCTAACCATGCCACCCACAATAACTAAGGCCAGTGGGCGCTGCGCTTCAGAGCCAATCGAATGCGATAAAGCAGCAGGTAATAAACCAAGTCCTGCCAACATTGCTGTCATTAAGACGGGGCGGACCCGCAAAGATGAGCCCTCAACCATGGTGTCTTTCATAGCCGCCAGGTCATCAGACATCGATTTATTAATGAAAGAAATCAAGATTACCCCATCTTGAATCGCAATACCAAACAAGGATAAAAAGCCAAATAAAGCCGAAATACTTAACGTCTCACCCGCTAAATGCAAAGCTACAACACCGCCAATCGCCGCAAATGGGACATTAATCATCACAATCGCAGCATCGCGTAAATTTCCAAAGGCACTAAATAACAAGAGGAAGATGCCCAATAAAGCTAATGGCACAATAATCATCAGCTTCATCTGTGCTTGTTTCATTTGATTAAATTGCCCATCCCAGCTAATAAAGTAGTTCGGTGGCAAGGTAATATTCTGCTGAACTAAAACTTGTGCATCCGCCACTGCGCTACCTAAATCACGCCCGCGTACGCTAAATTTAATGGCGATATACCGCTTACCTGCTTCACGATAAATAAAGAAGGGGCCATCACTCAAACTCACTTTAGCTACCATCGATAGGGGAATCGCAGCACCCGTTGGTGAATCGACTAATAATTTAGAAACATCTAAGACGTCATTGCGACTTGCCTCATTTAAACGCACCGCTACACCAAAAGTCTTTTCATCTTCGAGTAAATTGGTAACCGGCATACCTCCAATTGCATTGGCGACAATGGTTTGAATATCGTTCACATTAATTCCGTAACGAGATGCTTTCTCACGATCAATTTGAATATTTAAGGTAGGCTGCCCTAACTCTTTCAAGATACCTTCATCGGCTACCCCAGAAACTTTTTTAAGCTCATCAATAATTTCGCGTGCCTTAAGATCTAACACTTCTAAATCGGGGCCATAAATTTTTACCGAGTTTTCACCCTTAACGCCAGATAAAGCTTCATTTACGTTATCTTGAATATATTGTGAAAAACCATAATTAATCCCTGGAATTTTATCTAATTCAGCCTCTAAATGTTCAATGAGTCGCTGCTTGCTATAGTCCGCGGGCATTTGATCGGGCGCTTTTAAATAGAGGCCGTATTCCTGATTAAAAACGCCGGTTGAATCAGTGCCATCATCTGGACGACCAATTTGTACGGCTACTTTCTCAATTTCGGGTTGCTTTAAAAAGATGCCACGTAGCTCATTAGAAATTTTTACTGAATAATCTAAATCAACTGTGTTTGGTAAGGCAATGCGAAGCCAAATATTATTTTCTTCTAAGGTAGGCAAAAAAGCCGTACCAAGCTTAGTCATACTTAAAAGTGCTAAGCCTAAAACAAAGACTGCAATGGCAACTACCGTACGAGGATGATCCATCCAACGACGTAATAAAGGCTTATAAAAAGCTAATATCTGCGCAATGAATTTGGGTGGCTTGTGCTGCATATTTTCACCAAATATGAGGGAAATCATCGCCGGCAAAAAGGTGAGGCTTAAAACCATGGCTGCAATCAAAGCAAAGCCCATCGTAAAAGCCATGGGTTTAAAGATAATCCCCTCTACTCCACCCATAAAAATTAATGGTGAATAGGCAACAATAATGATGCTGGTGGAGTAAATTATCACCCTTTGCACTTCGCTAGTGGCAATAATAATGCTTTGATTTAAACGCTTGCCCCCATCCTCTAAGTGCCGCATAACATTTTCTACTAATATCACCGCTGCATCAACAATGACTCCAAAGTCAATTGCGCCCAAAGAAATTAAATTGGCCGGCACGCTCCATAAGTGCATTTGAATAAACGAGACGCAAAGGGATAGAGGGATGACTGCTGCAACAACAGCGGC
>CAILUH010000015.1 GCA_903837335.1 uncultured beta proteobacterium
AATCGAGTAAACAAAGTAATTTTGCATCTAGAAATTATAAAAGATTATTCTAATAATTAATTCTATCCCCACCCTTTTGATTTGAAACGTTGACGGGGGGTTTTTCTATAAGCCCGCTTACTCGTAGTCTGGAAACTTTACTTAGGGGTACCCCATGAGCAAAATACTATGTATAGGCTGGCGTAGTGAGGTGGTCGATTAAGGTTGGTGGGGGTACGGTGGGGTCTGGATCGCCAAGAAGCTTGAATCCCGCTGATTTACCGTCCAGAAAACCACTGTTTTACTATTCCTTCAGCGGGTTTATTACGAATGCTATATGCAATATTAGGATAAGTTGGCCCATCTGCAGACATAAAGTCGGTTTGCCAGTAGTCCAAAATATTTACGATAGAACCACTTGGAAGCGGTAATGAAGAGTACGTTTCTAGCTGTGCTTCTATGACAATGGCTTGTAGTGCAAAGTTTGTAGTCGTTTTGCTTTGAATGCACGATGAGTCAAACACTAATGCCCCCACACTATTTGTACACCCGGTCTCTTCCATGTAACCGGGCACCGATAATGCATTACTGCGAGATTGGATTCCTGCAAATAGAATAACAGGCTTACCTGTTGCCACAATTGATTTTAAGGATGCAACCGAATTACTGGCAATATACTTTGATTTCAATGAAGCCACTGTTAGCGACGCCTCATCTGAGCTAGTAATGTTATCAGTCCATAAATCAAAGCCCAGTAAGTCAATTCCCGCAAGATATTGTTTATTACTATTAATCCAAGAATTTACATGTACGAATTTTTTTCCGCTATATATTTTTGATACCAAATTCAAAGTCGCCAAATATGAGTCAGAAATTTCTGTGAAGCTGCAGAACTTCCATCACCATTATCTCTATAAACACATACATTACACCCCATTTCCCAGTAGTCAATACTCAGCGATTGGAATTTGGTAGCTCTCTCCAACATGAAGCTTTGGAAAGCACTAAGCCATCGTCCCCAATTTGCAGCATTACCTGCGGGCGTTGGTATAAGGGTCACTCCTGAATTGTCTACAAATCCTTGTATTTGATTACTCAAGATAACTTTGATGCCCGCCGAGCGAAGAATAGAAACATATTGCGCCAGATCCGCATCAGATAGTGAGCCGTTTGTATCTCCTGTTATTTTGTAACTTCCATCGCTATTAATTTGCGCCCAATGCCATTGGCCTATTTGAACGGCATTTACATTTAATAATTTAAGCCTAGCAACAGTCTTCGTGAATTCAGAAAGGTTTAATGGGTTTGCGCATCCTTTTGGCAAACTACCACTAGGTAAGATATCTTTAATCATTATCGCTGTTACAACACTGCTAGCCAATGGAGCTCCAGTTATCGTTGGCAAACTCTGAGTACCATTCCAACTCAGCGGATAACTAACAGTATTCTCAGAGATACTGCAAGGATTTATAGCTGGAGAAGACGCTGCAACTGTGGTGTAACTAATGGGGTACTGTACTTGGGTGATATTTGTATTTACTGTTACGTAGGGATTAGCAGAGGGGGCGGCAGAGCTAGATGAATTAGAAGACGAAGAGTTACCACCCCCGCCCCCACAAGAAACTAGTAGTAGCGAAAGGGACGTAATAATCGAGTAAACAAAGTAATTTTGCATCTGAATATTATAAAAGTTAGTACTAAATAATTAATTCTAACTCACCCTTTTATTTGGAACATTGACGGGGATTGTTTCTGTAAGCCCGCTTATCCCTAGGCTAGAAATTTCATTAAGGGGTACCCCCTGAGCAAAATACTATTTATAGGCTGGCGTACTGAAGTGGTCGATTTAGGGGGTGGGGGTATGGTGGGGTCTGGATTATGGCAAACCGTTAAGGGGTAGCCCTACTTCCATAAACCTCATGAGCTGATGCTGCTGATGTCATACCAAAACTGATTGTGATAAAGCATCCGTAGGCGCTGTAAAGAGCGTACTAAAAAGTAGTTGTGTGGGGAAATTTGTGGGGAAAAAACAAATAAGGAATTGAAAGCCTTATATTTATTGACATCTTGGCGGAGAGGGTGGGATTCGAACCCACGGTACCTTTAACAGTACGCCTGATTTCGAGTCAGGTACATTCGACCACTCTGCCACCTCTCCGAACTGTATTGAAATTATAACCGTCGCTTAGATTATCTTTTGCAATGTAGTCATGCCGCCCAAATAACCCTGTAATGCCTTGGGAATGGCAATGCTGCCATCGGCTTGTTGATTATTTTCTAGTAAAGCTACTAAGGTTCGGCCCACCGCTAAAGCCGAGCCATTTAAGGTATGCACCATTTCAGGCTTAGCTTGTCCAAGCTTAAAGCGTGCCTGCATTCTGCGGGCTTGAAAATCACCCATATTCGAGCAAGAACTAATTTCACGATAGGCTTTTTGTGATGGAATCCAGACTTCTAAGTCATAGGTTTTAGTACTACCAAAACCCATATCACCGGTGCAAAGTAAAACTCGGCGATATGGCAATTCGAGTAGCTCAAGGACTTGCTCTGCATGGCTAGTGAGGTTTTCAAGTGCCGCCATCGATTCATCGGGCTTAGCAATTTGTACCAGCTCAACTTTATCAAATTGATGTTGACGAATCATGCCACGCACATCGCGCCCATAACTACCCGCTTCAGATCGAAAGCAAGGTGTATGCGCTACAAATTTCAAGGGTAACTGCTCAGCAGCGACGATCTCATCCCGCATTAAATTGGTCACAGGCACTTCTGCCGTAGGAATTAAATAAAAATTCTCTTCTTCAATGCCTCCGCCTTCAGCACCCATTTTGCGCGGCACCCGAAATAAATCATCTTCAAACTTAGGTAACTGTCCAGTACCACGCATGGATGCGGCATTCACGATATAGGGCGCATAAATTTCTTGGTAGCCATGCTCAGTGGAATGTAAGTCAATCATGAATTGACTTAAGGCCCGATGCAAACGGGCAATGGGGCCTTTTAATACGACAAAGCGTGCGCCACTAATTTTGGCGCCGGCCTCAAAGTCTAGCCCTAATGGCGCACCTAAATCAACATGGTCTTTTATCTCAAAGGTAAAAGAGGGGATAGTACCCACTTTTTTAATTTCTTGATTGTCAGTTTCATCCTTACCAAGAGGTACTGATGCATCGGGTAAGTTAGGGATGCCCATTAAAAAATCGTGTAGCTCTGTTTGCACCACAGCCAGACGCGCAGCGCCCATTTCCATATCGAGATTAATTTGCGTCGCCTCATTCATTTCAGCGCTAGCATCTTCACCCTTCCCTTTTTTCATGCCAATGGCTTTAGCTAATTGATTACGCTTAGCCTGCAAATCTTCAGTGCGAGTTTGTAATTGCTTGCGCTCATTCTCTAAGAGGGTAAATTGCGCCACATCAAGTTCAAACTTGCGGCTGAAGAGGCGCGCTCGAACGCTCTCGATATCTTTACGTAAAAGTTGGGGATCAATCATGGGTTTACTTTAATTTCACTATTTCAGTTCCAGGCGGCGGATTAAAACTAAACCGACTCGGTGCGAAGTTTACATTTAATTGATATTGACTAAAGCTCACTAGTACAACATTGCCCAGGCCATCTAGCAATTCTAAAGCGCTTGGTAAACCGCCCTTCATTCCTACAGAAATTTTAGTGTAAGCCAAATCGGTATTACCTGGTGCGCCACCTTTTTTTGCTTTTGGCTTTAAATCAACCCAGCGCAAGCCATTGTGTTCGATATCTTCAACCAAATCGAAGTGCTCATCCAGTGCTGCCTCGCCAAATAGAATTGCTGCAGGTGTGGCAGCAAGGGCATCACCTGCTGGTCGATAAGTAGCTTGCTTCAGGTCTTTATCCCACATCATTAATTGCTTACCATCACTGATTAACTTTTGTTCATAAGGCTTATTGGTTTCCCAAGCAAACCGACCAGGCCGCTGAAAATAAAAATGGCCTTGTGTTTGGCGTATCACCTTCAAACCTTTATCTTGCGACTCATTCGGTTTTGGTGCGCGCAATTGCTGCTGGACAAAATCCCCTTCTGCCGTTTTAGAATTGCGCACAAATTGACGTAATTGCTCGGTAGCAGAAACGGTGTCGGTACTCGCGCCGTATGGAGCGGCCGAATTGATTGCTGTACTGGCTGGCGAAGCTTTGTTGGGGGTTACGCCCACTGCATAAGAGCCATAGATCGCCAAACTTACCGCCAGACAATAATGCCAACTGGTAATACGCATTACTCCTCAGCCTTCCGGCCAAAAATTTCGCGGTTACCACTACCGCTCATCTTCGAAACTAAACCAGCTTTTTCCATGTCTTCCAGTAAGCGAGCAGCGCGGTTATAGCCAATGCGTAGATGTCGTTGCACTAGGGAAATAGAAGCACGTTTGTTTTCAAGCACGATAGCAACCGCCTGGTCATACAAGGGGTCAGCTTCACCGCCGCTACCGGCGCCACTCAAGACATCCATTGTCGATTCATCGGCGCCTTCAAGCACACCATCAATGTAATTGGCTTCACCTTTTTCTTTTAACCAGTCAACCACGCGGTGTACTTCATCATCCGAGACAAAAGCGCCATGCACCCGAATTGGTAAGCCGGTGCCAGGAGCCATGTAGAGCATATCGCCCATCCCTAATAAAGCCTCAGCGCCTTGCTGATCCAAAATGGTTCGACTATCAATTTTGCTACTCACTTGAAACGAAATACGCGTCGGGATATTGGCTTTGATTAAGCCAGTGATCACGTCAACGCTAGGACGCTGCGTCGCTAGCACCAAATGAATTCCTGCAGCGCGCGCTTTTTGGGCGATACGGGCAATGAGTTCTTCAATCTTTTTGCCTGAGACCATCATTAAGTCAGCTAACTCATCAATGATCACCACAATCACGGGGGCTTTATACAACGGCTCTGGATCATCGGGGGTTAAGCTAAAAGGATTAGTCAGTTTCTCGCCCTTTTCTTCTGCCTCAACAATTTTGCGATTAAAGCCAGCTAAATTGCGTACGCCAAACTTGCTCATTAATTTGTAACGGCGATCCATTTCATTGACCGCCCAATTTAGCGCGTTATAGGCTTGCTTCATATCCGTCACGACAGGGCAAAGTAAATGTGGCACCTTCTCATACACCGACATCTCTAACATCTTCGGATCAATCATGATGAGGCGTACCTCATCAGGCTTAGCCTTAAATAGTAGAGACAAAATCATCGCGTTAATACCTACCGATTTACCAGCACCAGTAGTACCTGCCACCAAGCAGTGCGGCATCTTCGCTAAGTCCACTACCATTGGTGCACCAGAGATATCTTTACCTAAGGCCAGTGTCAATAGAGAGTGGTTATCGTTATAAACCTGAGAACTTAAAATCTCCGAAAGGTAAACCGATTGACGTGTTGGATTGGGTAACTCTAAGGCCATACAAGTCTTACCGGGAATGGTTTCTACCACCCGCATACTTACCAGCCCCAAAGATCGCGAAAGGTCGCGCGATAAGTTAACGATTTGACTACCCTTAACGCCAACTGCTGGCTCGATCTCGTAACGCGTAACAACTGGCCCTGGATAGGCGGCAATGACTTTGACCTCGACGCCAAATTCATCGAGCTTGCGCTCAATTAAGCGTGACGTAAATTCCATGACCTCAGCCGAAATTGTTTCTTTAGCCTCGGGTACCGCATCTAAAAGGGCCAGTGGCGGTAATTCAGAATCAGGAATATCAATAAACAGAGGTTGTTGCTTTTCACGTTGCACGCGAACGCTTTGCACAATAGCGGGCTCACTGCGCACAATTTGGACTGGCGCCATAATTTCAATCCGACCGCGCACTTCCTCGACAAATTCTTCGCGCTCGACACTTGCCTGTTCGCCGACCTTACGATCAACTTCGCTTTCACGCCGTTCGCGCAAGCGCCGATACCCCAGCTCCATATAACGACCGACTTGTTCGGCCAAATCAAGCCAAGAAAAATGCAGGAAGAGCGATAAGCCTGCGCACAGCGCAAATAATAAAATCAGTGTGGAGCCGGTAAAGCCAATGGCCATTTGCAAAGGATCGCCAATTAACTCGCCTAACACCCCCCCAGAAGGCCTTGGTAAGGCAATTGCCATAGAATGTAAGCGAATTGATTCCAAGCCCATACTGGCAATCAAAGTGAGACCAAAGCCCAACCACCGCAGCAACAAGGAGTCGGGCTTTGCTTCTGGGTCGTGCGGCATCAGAGTGCTCCATAACTCTTTCCAGCCCGCAAAAACCCGTCTACCAAACAGGATGACCCACCAAAACGCCGAAAGACCAAAAACGTAGAGCATTAAGTCGGCGATCCAAGCCCCTACCCGTCCACCTAAATTGGTTGGCACATCAAAGCTAGCGTGTGACCAAGCAGGGTCTAATTTGGAATACGTGATGAGAATTGCGAATAAAGCCAAACATAAGCCTAGCGA
>CAILUH010000016.1 GCA_903837335.1 uncultured beta proteobacterium
AGCTTTCGCCTTTTATGCACTGGCGATTATCTAATTAAAAACTACTACACGGCAAATAATCAAACAGCTGAGGCTGAAAAAGTAAAGCGCCAAACGTTTGAATTTATTGATAAGAAAGCAAAGGGCTCAATACCCTGCCAAATTTGGTCTGCTGAACAGATTGAATGCGAAGAAATTAGTACTGTCTCATATGATGAGCATGACTTTAAAGTGAAATACAATCGTATTACTGGCGTGCTGAATGAATATAGTTTAATGAAGCGGGGCGAATACACTAGTGAGCAACGCTTTACGGGGCAGTGTATTACGGTGAGTAATAAAAAAATCTAGGATTGATATGAAATTAATTTTGAGCCTTTTCTTTTTAATATTGGCTTTGGTAGCCTGCGCCAAAATACCAACCCAAAATGTAGACGCGACTAAAAATAATGCCAAAACGTTCAATCAGGATATTGCCGATTGTCAACTGGCCTATCCAGAGCAAAATTCAGGAATTCATCATAAGCAATGGATTGATTGCATGCAATTAAAAGGTTGGCGCTAAATTTGGCTTGCTCGCGTTCTGGCTTAGGCCCGATTGGCCTAAATTCTTAGCGTTGAATTAATTCAATTTTGTAGCCATCGGGGTCTACTACAAAGGCAATTACGGTATCACCCCCTTTAACGGGCCCAGCTTCGCGGGTAATAACTCCGCCTGCAGCTTTAATTTTCTCGCAAGCAGCATATACATCTGGCACTTCGATGGCAATGTGGCCATAGGCAGTGCCCATTTCGTAGCTTTCTACCCCGTGGTTGTGGGTTAGTTCAATCTCTGACTGGCCATCGGCGTTACCTTTGCCAAACCCCACAAAAGCCAATGAATAATGTTGGTCTGGGCGCTCTGTTGTGCGTAATAGGTTCATGCCCATGACTTGGGTATAAAAATTGATCGATCGGGCTAGGTTACCGACTCGTAGCATGGTGTGGAGGATCATCATAGGAAACAATATACTGCGTTTATGACTACACCAATCAGATTAACCGAATATGCCCATGGCGGGGGTTGTGGCTGCAAAATTTCCCCCAGTCTATTAGCAACTATTTTGCAGGATTTGCCTTTACCGTTGCCCAACCCTAAATTACTGGTTGGGAATGAATCGGCGGACGATGCGGCCGTTTATCTCTTGAATGATCAGCAAGCGTTAATAGCTACTACTGATTTTTTTACACCCATTGTTGATGATCCCTTTGATTTTGGGCGTATTGCGGCCACGAATGCGCTTTCAGATATTTATGCCATGGGAGGCGAGCCAATTTTGGCTTTAGCCATAGTAGGAATGCCGATTGATAAGTTACCAGCGGAAACTATCGGACGTATTCTGGCCGGGGGGCAAAGCGTTTGCGCTGCTGCGGGCATCACGATTGCTGGTGGCCATTCAATTGATACCCCCGAACCGATATACGGCTTAGCAGTGATGGGTTTGGCACACCCGCAGTTTGTGCGTAAAAATTGCAATGCCCAAGCAGGGGACGTATTAATTTTAGCTAAACCGCTCGGGATTGGCATACTTTCTGCAGCTTTAAAAAAGGGCGTATTGAGTGCTGCTGGTTATGCTGAAATGCTGCGCTTAACGACGCAATTAAACAGTATTGGCGCAAGCATAGCTAAGTTGCAAGGCGTTACTGCCATGACCGATGTCACAGGCTTTGGTTTAGCAGGGCATGCGCTTGAAATGGCTCGGGGTGCTAATTTAGAGTTGCAGCTAGATTTTGCAACTATTCCGTTTATTCCCTTAGCGCTTGAAAACTTAAAGCAGGGCTATTCGACAGGTGCTAGCACGCGCAATTGGCAAAGCTATGGAGGCGAGATAGTACTTGGCAATGCAGTGGGCCAAGATCGAGGGCTTTCGGCTGCTCAATTGCAAACCCTGTTAACAGACCCACAAACTAGCGGCGGACTGCTAATTGGCTGTACGCCAGCTTCTGCGCCACAGGTACTGGCTACGTTATTACAAGCCGGGTTTGGTGATGCTTGCCAGATAGGTCAATTTTTAGGAGGGGAAGGGGAAGCGGCTGCTGAGCTCAAAAGCCCAGCGCCAGCAGCCAGACTAAAGGTTTATTGAATCTTTGCTTTTGCTCGCAGTTTTTTCATCATTTCAGCAAACTGCGCTTTTTGCCAGGCTTCATCTGAAATAATCATTTGCTTGAGCTGGTCTTTGACTTCATCAAAGCTAGGTACTTTCGCCTCGCGCGATTCATCGACTTTAATAATGTGCCAACCAAATTGAGTTTTAACAGGCTTGTCGGTCATCTGGCCATTTTTCAAGCCTACCATAGCCTTCGAAAATTCAGGCACTAAAGCTTTTTCACTTACCCAGCCTAAATCGCCGCCATTCGGCGCAGAGCCAGGATCTTTTGATTTGGCTTTAGCGATATCAGCAAACTTTGCTCCACCTTTAATTTGGGCAATGATTGCTTTCGCATCGGCTTCTTTTTCGACCAAAATATGTTCGACGTGATATTCCTTGCCAGTGTATTGCGTTTTCATGGTTTCATAAGCGGACTTTAAATCGGCTTCAGTCACACCTTCTTTTTCGATGTACTCTTGAAAGACAGCGGCAACTAAAACGCCTGTCTTCGATTGCTCTATTTGTTCGCGTACATCAGGGCGTTGCGCCACGCCAGTTTTATCGGCTTCTTGCAAAATGAGCTCACGCGTGATGAGCATCTCTCGGCCTTGCTCGCGAATTTTAGGATCATCGCCCTGGCCTGATTTTTTAATTAAAGCGTCTAACTGAGCTGAGGGAATGGCCTTACCATTCACAATTGCGGCATTTTGTGCATAGGCTAGAAGGGGAGTAAAAGCAAGGCAAATAGCGGCAGAAATAATGCTTAGGGAGAGGTGTTTGCGAATAAATGGCATGATCTTAAATGGCTTCTTCAGGGGTTAGAGCAACAATAGCTAAGGCGTGAATTTCAGCGGGAATGTGTTTCTGCAAAGCATCATACACCAGCCGGTGGCGGGCAACCCGCGATAGGCCGGTAAATTCCGGGGCAACCAAAGTAACGCGAAAATGACCTCCGCCACTAGCTGCTCCGGCATGCCCTGCATGCATATGGCTCTCATCGTCAATGTGTAAATTGGCAATGGCAAATGCTGCCTCTAGATCGGCAGTAAATTGTTGGATGCGTAATTGGTTTGGGGTCATGATTCAATATGCTTTCCAAGCCAAATACTTTGCAAAATAATAAAAACAACTAATAAACCCGTGCTGCCGAATAATTTAAAGTTGACCCAAGTAT
Organism: uncultured beta proteobacterium; assembly: GCA_903837335.1. Lineage (GTDB taxonomy): Bacteria > Pseudomonadota > Gammaproteobacteria > Burkholderiales > Burkholderiaceae > Polynucleobacter. The sequence continues at coordinate 3,283 of CAILUH010000016.1, forward strand.
CTTCAGAAAATTGAAAGGCGACATACAGGTTTAAGACTCCCATTGCCAAGAAAAAGATAATCCAAGCGAAATTTAGCTTACCCCAGATGCTATGCGCGTGCGTTGGCTTAAGGGTCACTTGCTTGCCCATGACAACTTGAATCCAATTTTTTTTAAAGAATTGTGCACTAATAAATAGCACTGCAGCAAATAGCCAATATAAAACGGTTGGCTTAAGCTGAATAAAAACTTTATTTTGTAGGAAGATGGTGAGACCACCAAAGACCACAATCAATATCAAGCTGGCCCACTGCATCGCATCAATTTTACGGTGGCGATAATAGACCCAAAGAATTTGTACGATGGTTGCCACCATCGCCACAATAGTGGCGGCATAAATATCGGCAAATTTAAAAGTAATAAAAAATAAAATGACAGGAAATAAATCGAAAAGAAATTTCATAAACTTTATTTATTTTCTGCAATAGTTTGCGCGTTTTGGCTGGGTTCAAACTTGAGTGATGCTGAATTAATACAATAGCGCAAGCCGGTAGTATCAGTGGGCCCATCATTAAATACGTGCCCTAAATGGGCATCGCAATTACCGCAACGCACTTCAGTGCGCGTCATACCATGGGTAGTATCTTTATGTTCGACAATAGCCTCGGCAACCATTGGAGCATCATAGCTAGGCCAACCGCAACCGGCATCGAATTTACTACTAGAAACAAATAGGGGTGTGCCACAACAAACACATTTGTATTCACCTTGATTCCAGTGATCCCAATATTTACCCGTAAAAGGTGCTTCAGTAGCGGCTTGTCGAGTAACACGATATTCAATATCGCTTAATTCTTTTTTATATTCTGCGTCAGTTTTCTTCATTTCAATGGCTCTCTTTAGGAGGAACAACTCACCTCAATTGCATTCAATTCGGGTGGCGGGGGCTTAGCATAAGCATCATATTCTAATTGCTCAGCGTAAGGGTTACGCAAAATAGTGGCTAAGCGTGATAATTCTGAAAAATCATCTGCTTGCGCTGCCTCAATCGCTGCCTGAGCTAAATAATTACGCAGGATAAATTTGGGATTGACGAGATTCATGCGCTGTTTGCGTTCTTGATCATTGCTATGCTCTTGCTGTAAGCGAGCGCGGTAGTGATCTAGCCAGGCATCAAAACCAGCGCGGTCCAAAAAAAGGTCGCGTAAGACAGTATTTTGTTTATTACCGGGTAGCGCACTAAGATCGCCTAAATGACGAAAAAACGTGGTGAAATCAATTTGATTGTGGTGCATTAATTGTAGTAAGGCCTCAATTAAAGGCACATCGTCGGGTTGGATCGTAAGTAAACCGAGCTTGGCGCGAAAATGGGTTTCCCATGCGGCTTGATAAATATCGGGATAAATCGCAAGTGCACTTCGTAAGGTGGTTTGTGCAGCATTACTTAAGTCAGCCTCAGATTGAGTAGGATTGGCTTGTTTTAACTCTTGCTCAATTAAAGGCAGCATCGCACTAGCTAAACAAGCCATATTCCAGTGCAAAATTTGCGGTTGACGCTGATAGCTGTAACGACCGCCTGCATCCGAATGATTGCAAATATGATCGATTTGAAATTGATCGAGAAACCCAAATGGGCCGTAATCCATAGTCAAGCCGAGCAAGCTAGTGTTATCGGTATTGAGCACGCCATGGCAAAAGCCCACGGCCTGCCAGTGCGCTGCAAGTTGAGCTGTACGCGCAGAAATGGCTTTAAAGAGCTCTAAATAGGGTGCGGCAGAACTCCGGCAATCGGGATAAAAGTTGTCAATCAAATCATCGGCAAGCATTTTTTGTTCAGTATGCATTTGTAGGGAAGCGAGATGTTCGAAATGACCAACCCGTAAAAAACTCGGCGCGAGACGCGTGCAAACCGCTGCTGTTTCAAGGGTTTCACGGACCACTGTTTTTTTTGATCCCACCACCGCTAAAGCCCGTGTAGTGGGAATGCCCAAGGCATGCATCGCCTCGCTACACAGATATTCACGAATCGAGGAGCGCAGCACGGCGCGGCCATCACCCATGCGTGAATAAGGCGTTTTACCGGCACCTTTAAGTTGGATTTCTTGACCCTGGATTTCGCCCAATAAAATAGCTCGGCCATCGCCAAGTTGGCCAGCCCACATGCCAAATTGATGACCGCTATACGCAGTTGCGGTAGGGGTACTAAATTGTCGATCAGCTACTTCCAAGGCGTTCCCAGCCAATACTTGCAACCATGCTGGGTCGCTTGGCAGGTTAGCAGGCGTCGTTTTCAGGCCAATGAGTTTTGCCGCATCGGCAGAAAAGGTCACCCAATAGGGGTCGGGTAAGGGAGTAGGGATAACGGGTTGGCTCAGGGCTTCACCGCATAAAATAAATGTCATGCGCTTGACTCTAGCTTAACTTGAACCTTTTTGCTGACCTTGCTAGAAAGCCTTATCCTATTGTGAATTTGGAGACCCTATGACCACTGATGCCAATTTAACCGCCATCTCTAGCCAGTTAGCCCACCTGGGTGAAGAGTTAGACGTGCCATTCCTTAAGTTATTGGGCGTGCGAATTTTAAAAGCTGAAATGGGTCGCGGTGAAATTTTGCTAGCCTTACGACCCGAACATCAAAATACCTGGAATGTTGCCCATGGCGGGGTTTTACTCACGCTGATGGATGTGGCGATGGCCGTAGCAGCGCGTTCAGCAGATCCAGGCGACCGTAGTGTTGTGACGATTGAACTGAAGAATAATTTTTTGCAGGCCGCTAAGGGTATTTTGCGGGTGAAGGCTGATACCGTGCATACCACTGCGACCATGGCATTTTGTGAGGCCAAGCTTTACGATGATCAAGGGGCTATCTGTTGTATGGCTACAGGTACGTTCAAGTTTCTGAAACGTCTACCGACACGCAATGCGCAGGGCGAGCGGGTCATTGAAGTTGATGAACGTAAAGCTTAAGTAAGGGCTAGACCGAGAGGTTTGATCCGGAGGCCCCAATTAAGCCGCCCGTAATGACATCATGGCCGATTGTCCCTTTAGCATCGAAGCGACGCTCAACCATTTCAAATGCGCCATCATGACGTACTCTTAATATAGTACTGGAACGGGTGCCGTAATTTGGGGTTTGAATGAATGCAGCTGACAACGCTTTTTCCCACTCCATATTGACCCCAGTGCTAGGCAACTCTTGATCGCTAGCCTGATGTGAATCAGCTAGCAAACGCAGATAGGGATCGACATTTTTTAATTCGCCTTGATCCATCGCTAAAGCCTGCGCAAATGCGGCAATGCGATGATTGACTTTAGGCCACGGTGTATCAAGCATGGCATTTGATAGTCCATATACGCCGGCATCTAAGGCTTGTTTAGGATAAGTTTTACGGGGTCGAATTGATTTGCCCATCATTAAGCGATTGCTCACCCAATGCATCTCAGCATTGGCCGGATTACTGAGATCAGCCATCAATAAATTAAAGCCGTTGTACTGCTCGAATTGTTTTGCGTGTTGTTCAATAAATGCATCAGGTCGATTTGCGTTATTGAGGAATAGCATCGGTAATTCACCGCGGGTTCTTGCATCAAGCCTTTTTTCACTTGGTGCTCTTACATTGGTCAGCGCGGCAAAGCGACCGGTTTTGGTGAAGCCAAACCAAGTGCCAGGATTACCAAGAACATCGGCGCGATCGCGGCCAGCTAAAAGATGCGGTTTTTCTGGCCACCAAGCCATTTTTTCTGTATTGCGTTCATAAAATTCATCGCGATTAGCGGCCACCACTAAAGCATATTTAGGATGCGATTTCCAGGCGAATAAAATGAGGCACATAACGATAATATGCCAGATTAAATTTCTAGCAAGGGGTAGGGCAATTTTTCCCCTAAAAATAACAGTGGCCCATTCGCCGCTCCTAAATGTAAATGCTCAGTCGGTATTGCGAGCGTGCTATTGACTAGCTCAGACTTACACTCAATCTGAAAACAGACCCGCCCCAAATTAAATGGATTGGGCGCAGAGAGAACCACCATCCCAGCAGGTTGGCTAGGGTCATTAGAATGAAAAATTTCAACCCCGGGTTGAAAGAGGGCGGTGTTCTCCACCAGGGTTTTGCTATCACTATAGGCTAAGTACAAACGCCGTTTAATAACCCCCCGATATTGGCTACGCGCGACAATCTCTTGGCCCGGATAACAGCCTTTTTTAAAATCAATGCCATACACCGATTCAAAATTAATCATTTGCGGAACAAATTGATCTTGGGTGGCTAGCACTATCCGCGGGATAGCACTCATGACTTCAAGAAAGTTCCACATCTCAGCTTCATTATTTACATCTTCAATCGAACTTGACTCGTCAGGAGATGAGGGAGTTGCAAATAGAAAACGGGCATACGCGTGACTGACATCTTCAATCATGACTTGAGCGGGGGGCAAAGATAAAATCACGGCCTGCTCTGGAAATGCTAAAGCGCTTACCGAATTGAGATTCCCCCCACTATGCCGCTGCCAACTACCTTTTATTAGCCATTCATTACTCACGTCCCGCACTTGTACTTTGGCCCGCAAAACATACATCGCCAGACGTTTAGCAAAAGAAGCGGCGATATCTTTCGAAAGAAATAAAAAATAGCTTGGTTCTTCGGCTTGCTGCAAAACAAGCCAGCCACTTGCCAACAAACGGCCTTTGGGCGTGCAGTAGCCGATGAGTCGAACTTGTTGAGGCCCCGATGCCACTTGGCCGAGCGAAATTGCTGCTAGCCCTTCAACTGAGTTGGTGAGTTGATTTTGCAAAAAATGGCTTGCATCGAGCCCTTGAATATGGATTAATCCCCACTGATCTAAGGCTACAGAGTCAGCGCTAAGGTTTGCGTTATTTATTGAGGTATTTGTCATTCTGCTTTTATCATAGCCTGATGCGCAAAAAATTATCTAAAAGCAATTATTTCAAGTCAATTGCCTGGTCTTTCCTGATCTTATCGATTTTATTTTATGTGAACATATTCACCTTGGGGGTAGTTCCCCAACAAGCGCAATTTACCAATGGGGAAACTCAAACTGCATGGCGAATTCGCATTGCCCCTCAATCGGGGGTGCATAGCATTGCCAAACAATTGCAGGCTCAGGGCATTGGTGTAAATCCGTGGTTTTTTCAACTCGCGGCCCGCGGTCTCTGGGTTGCTGGCAAATTAAAGCCCGGAACTTATTTATTTCCTCAAGGCGCTAATACTGGTCAAGTTTTATTACAAATGGCGCGGGGCGATCGGGTGCGTGAAACCCTGAGCATTATTCCAGGAATGACGATTTGGCAACTACGGGCTGCCATTGATGCTAACCCAGCCTTAGAGCATCAAACGCAAGGTTTAAATAATCAAGCATTGTTAAAGAAGTTAAATCTGAATTACTCCAGCGCCGAAGGACTTTTTTACCCAGACAAATATGTTTTCGATCCAGGCGAAAGTGATATTGCCATTTATCAACAGGCCGCAAGCGCAATGCAAAAACAAGTGCAGCTAGCTTGGCAGCAGCGTAATCCCCAAATTGCGGTGCCCAACCCCTATGCCTTATTAATTTTGGCCTCTATTGTTGAAAAAGAAACTGGTCAGGCGGCTGATCGTGGCCTAGTTGCAGCCGTATTTGATAATCGCTTAAAAAAGGGGATGAAGTTGCAAACTGATCCAACTGTTATCTATGGCTTAGGCCCTCAATTTGATGGGAATTTACGTAAATCAGATTTGCGGCGCGACAATCCCTACAATACTTATATGCGCCTCGGATTACCACCAACACCTATTGCTATGCCTAGTCGCGATTCGCTATTTGCAGCCGCTGGGCCCGCGAAGAGTGGGGCACTCTATTTCGTGGCTAAAGGGGATGGCAGCAGCTATTTTTCGACTTCCCTACCTGAACACGAACGGGCAGTAACCCAATATCAACGACTACCAGCGAAAGCACCGAATTCGTCGCCTGTTAAACCTTAATTTTTTAGACTCTTTAATTTTTTATCCGTATGCAGAATCAACCAGGATTTTTTATCAGCTTTGAAGGCATTGATGGTGCGGGAAAAAGTACGCACATTGAAGCTTATGCCAACTTTTTACGCGCCAAATTTCCAGAGCGTAAGGTACTAGTGACTCGTGAGCCTGGTGGCACATCCCTGGGGGAACAACTAAGAAAACTGCTACTCGATGCCCCAATGGATCTTGAAACGGAAGCTTTGCTGATGTTTGCAGCGCGCCGTGAGCATTTAGCCCAGATTATCGAGCCAGCCCTTGCGGCCGGAAAAATTGTGATTTCGGATCGTTTTACTGACGCTAGTTTTGCTTACCAAAGTGGGGGCAGGGGCTTAAGTATTGAAAAACTCAGCCAACTCGAACATTGGGTACAAGCCAGGGCAGGGAAGCTATTGCAGCCGAATATCACTTTCTTATTTGATTTGCCCAGCGAAGTTGCTGAAGCGCGGCGCTCACAAGCAAGGACGCCAGATAAATTTGAACGTCTAGATCTCGCCTTTTTTGAACGCGTCCGTCAGGAATATTTGCGCCGTGCAACAGCAGAACCTGAGCGTTTCCGCATCTTAGATGCACGAGACACCCCTGAGGTAATCTGGAAAAAGCTTCAAAATATCAATATAAGTACATGATTTATATATATAATTTCATTATTAATTTTAACTATAACAAGCGCTGATGAATAAAAGCTATGAGTCTTAATCAGCCCATTGCCCCTTGGCTGCAAGGACTATGGGATGAGTTACCGTTTGCTGCCTTTCCCCACGCAGTCCTTATTTATGGGCAAGCAGGCATTGGCAAATATGATTTTGCGATCCGCCTTGCCCAGGCCTTATTGTGTGAATGCGCAGAGCCCAATGTCAGCAAACCTTGCCGGCAATGTGAGGCGTGCCGCTGGTTTGCAACTGGCAATCACCCCGATTTTATGGCGCTAGTGCCTGAAATACAGCGTAAGTATTTGCCCCAAGCAGCACTGGAAGGTGGCCAAGCCGATGCGCCAGTTCGAACCGCTAAAACCCGCGATGATGAAGCCGATACGGAAGTTGCCGATAAAAAAGAAAAGCGTTTTATTGCGATCGCTGAGGCGCGCGGCGTTATCGGCTCTTTGGGGCTCGGGAGTCACCGAGGTGGTAATCGGGTGATCTTAGTTTCGCCCCTGGAGCAATTAAAACCCGATGCGGCCAATACCTTACTCAAGTCTTTAGAGGAGCCTCCACCGCAAACCATTTTTATTTTAGTGACAGCTAGACTTGATCGTGTTCTGCCAACCGTTCGCTCGCGCTGCCGCCTCTTGCAAGCACCAAAGCCTGAGCGCGCTATTGGGCTTAGTTGGCTGCAAAATAAACTCGCTACGGAAAAACTCAACGCAATATCTGCGGCTGAAGTAGAGGCCCTGTATGACGAGAATGGCGGGGCCCCATTTACTGTTTATGAAACCCTGCTAGCTAGAAGTAGTCAAGATGAAAAAGATGAGTTGATGCTGGGTGCCTTAGCCACAAAAAATTTATTACAGGGCCTAGCAAATGGTATTCATATTGATTGGCTGGGCATTGCCGAAAAAATTCATAAAGCCCCTGTGCCGATTTTATTAACCACATTGCAACGCTGGTGTGCAGATTTACAAGGGCTTACTCAGGCGAATGCGGTGCGTTATTACCCTAAGCACGCGGAGGCCTTAAGCCTGCTAGCAAAGCAAGTACGTCTAGTAAAATTGCTCCGCTGGTGGAAATTGTTATTACAAGCCCGGCGCCATGAAAATCATCCCCTTGCTACGCGCATACAAATGGAAGCCCTGCTGTTGCAATACCAAAATATTTTTAGCGATTGAAATTTCAAAATAGATTGATTAACCCTGATGTTTATTGATTCACATTGCCATCTCGACTTTCCAGAATATCGTGACCGTATGCCTGAAGTCTTAGCCAATATGGCTGCAGCTGGGGTAAGTCACGCGCTGTGCATATCCGTCGACTTACCTGATTTTCCGGCTGTTAAGGCCTTAGCTGAAACCTATGCGCATTTATATGCATCAGTCGGGGTTCATCCTGATTATGAAAACACCCCCGAACCCACTGAAAATTTCTTGGTGACAGCTGCTGAGCATCCGAAGATTATTGCTCTAGGTGAAACGGGTTTAGATTATTACCGCAGTGGGGAGCGACCTTATGAGTCAATGGAATGGCAGCGCCAACGCTTCCGCACCCATATTCGGGCTGCCATACGCGCCAAAAAACCCCTCATTATTCATACCCGCTCTGCCTCAGAAGATACGCTACGCATTATGCAAGAGGAGGGCGCAGGGCGTGTTGGCGGGGTGATGCATTGTTTTACTGAAAGTACGGCAGTGGCACTAGCTGCCATTGAAATGGGGTTTTATATCTCTTTTTCAGGCATTGTGACCTTCAAAAACGCCAAGGATCTACAAGAAACTTGCCGTCAGTTGCCCTTAGAACATATGCTGATTGAGACCGATTCACCCTATTTAGCTCCTGTTCCCCATCGTGGCAGGACCAATGAGCCGGCATGGGTAGCCGATGTCGGCCGTTTTATTGCAGGCCTAAAAGGGGTTCCGGTAGAGACCATAGCACAGCAAACAACAAATAATTTTTTTGATTGTTTTCAGCTAGATAGAGCATAAATATGCAGTTAACTATTACTAGTTTGCATTTACCTTTATTCCGGCTATTGTTTCGGCGAATAGGCTACTTAAGCTTATATTTTGCTATTGGCCTAAGTCTTCCTTTCCATTCGCTAGCGCAAACCCCAGTTTATGAGCTGGATGCCATCAAAGCGGCCAAATTTAATGATGCCAAGGGCATGGCAGCGTTGTTACGGCAAGGCCTGATTAGCCCCAATATGCGTAACGCCAAGGGAACCCCCTTACTGATGCTGGCGCTAGATGATCGCTCAACAGAGGTTATTTATCTCTTAATGGATACGCCAGGCATTGACATCGATGCCGTTAACCGTAAAGGCGAAAATGCCCTCATGATGGCTGCCATCTTTGGACTATTGCCTGAAGTGAAATATTTAGTTGAGAATAAGGCGGCGATCTTTAATCAACCCGGTTGGACGCCCTTGCATTACGCTGCTACTTCCGGGCAAACCGAGATAGTGGCTTATTTAATCGAGCAGGGCGCACAAGTGAATGCCTTGTCTGAAAGCAATACAACCCCCCTAATGATGGCAGTACGTTCTGGCAATATTGAAACCGTTAGTGTTTTACTGAAGAATGGCGCCGATCTACAAATCGTCAATAACCAGGGTTTTACTGCGATTGATGTGGCAGATCTATTTGGACGCGGGGAAATTAGTGAAGGCCTTTCTAGTCGCTGGTTAAAGCTATATAAACAGAATTACACCCATATGGTGATGATGCCGCAGGGTAAGTAAGCTGTGCCTAGGTATATCCATTATGCGTATAATCATTATTATGTCAAATAAGAAATAGATCTCCATCTAGCCCTCATCAACCCGCTATTTTGACCACAACTACGCATGCCTGAAATACTCAGTAATCTTCCTAATATTGCTCTTCTTTGGAATGAGATTGCCGCTGACTTAATCCGGCCTGAAATGAAGTTTTTCATTTTTGTAGCAGTGTTCGTGGTGCTCATCCATGGCATGCTCGTACTGCTGATCATGACGGCCTTTCATCAGATCAATAAACACAATATCAACCGTTATCAAAAACAAGTAGACGTCTTAGTCTATTTCTCAGTCGTTTTATTGATCTTTGTAAGTCATTTACTAGATATCTTTATTTGGACCTATGCCATGGTTAACCTTGAGATTTTCCCAAGTGCGTTAAAAACCTTCTATTTTGCTGGCGAAATGTATACCAATTTAGACCATAATGACCCCAGCTTTAAGCTCGGACCAGAGTGGAATATGTTGCCGATTTTATTGTCATTTTCCGGCTTATTTGCAGTGGCTATATCTGGGTCAGCGCTCTATACACTCTTGGTATCTACTTTCACTAAGCCAACTAAAGATGAATAAAGCGCTAAATTGATGGAACTACTAAACTACCTGCCCTCGCTGACCGATTTATTTAAACAAATTTACACGGATATTGGCAACCAGCAAATCTATTGGATTTTAGTTTTTGTTGGCTTGATGCTGACTTTTCACGGCGTCTATGTACTGCTCGTAGTGATTTGTTTTAATGCCATTCGCAGTTGGTTAATCGATAACTATCGAATTGCTGGCCATTATTTTTATGGCTTTCGTTTAGCTGCTTTTATAGCGTATTTTGTGGCAATAGTACTCATCATTTTAGGGCATCTGATGGACATTGTGCTGTGGACTTACGCCCTAATCCCGCTCAATATTTTTCCCACCAATCCCGAAACTTTTTATTTTGCTGGCGAAATGTATGTCACAGTAGGCTTTGGTAGTTTTGAGCTTGCTAAGGGCTGGCGCATACTGCCGATTGTGATTGCCTTCTCGGGCATCTTCGCTGCCTCCATGTCGGGGGCTGCTTTATTTAATATGCTGGGCAGCTTAATAAATAAGCGCGAAAGACCCGATATCAGCGCAGATGCTAATTTGCCCGCTGCTTAAATACCAATTCAAACACCCTACCGTTTGCCTCTAAGGTACGCACTCGACCTGGTAGCCATTCCAAATCTTTTGCCAACCAGATGTCGACCTGCCGCTTATATGGGTCAGTTGCCCTTTGAATTAAACGATAGTGCCGGACTGCTGTTTGACCTAAGGAAGGAATCGCATCGGATTTCAACTCCTCGCCAAAACTGAGAAATTGCCACATTTCAAGCGTGTTGTAATCGACGACAGGAATTTCACGTACGACCCCTACTTCATCAATTTTGTCGCTGCCATTTAGCAACGATGCTAACTGAAACATGAGGCTGAAACGGTCTTGCGTACCGGGTAAGATATCGGGCGTAAATTCAGGCTTTTCAGTAAAAAACATTTTGCCGCCTCCCTTTTCATCACGGTCAAAACGGGAATAACGCGGCGGTTTTTCCCCGCGCTGAGTCCAATAAATAGCTGGGGCAAGCCCATATTTATCAACCACACCACGTGACTCAAAGACAAATGGTCCAACAAAGGCATACGGCACATTAATGTAAAGCCGATAACCGCCATCATTAACCACCCAATCAACTCGCCCTGTTTGGTTTACCTGCCCATCGATAACCGCATCATAAAAAAGAGTGGCCGAGCTTGGTAAGCGAAACGCCTGCCCTTTTTGACTTACGCCGCCACCCTCTCCTTCTGTATCAGTTCCGCTAGCACTTGAACTAATGGATGAGTTACTGTCAGTTGAAAGTGGCGGCGCTAACTTTTTCTTTTGGCTACGTTTAATTTCAATAGGCTGAATTTTTTCAACTTTAAGAACAGCTTGCAGGGGTTGCTCTTCTGGAGCAGCAAGCTGGTTGCCAAAAGAAATGAAAGGTAATCCAGCAAATAAAATGAGATGCGCAATGATGGAAATTGCCAGCGCACCAAATAGAACTTTTAATCCCAGAAGGCACCTTCCAGTAAGCGGCTTTCTTTAGGTAATTTAGCAGCCAAAAAATCCATTTGATCGGCCAAAATATTACGGCCTTTTAAAATCATATCTTCATATAAACTCGGCGTGTAGGGAGCATACAGCAAACTCATGCCAGAACCCTCGGGGGTGCGATTCCCTTTCCGTTGATTGCAGGGGCGACAGGCGATGACTAAATTCATCCACGCATATTTGCCACCACGACTGTTGGGAATAATATGCTCGGCTTCAGCATCATTTTCTGTAACGCCCTGCCCGCAATAGGCACATAGACCGCGGTCACGCCTAAATAACTTACGTTTGGTAATTGCAGGAATCACATCAAAAAGATTAATACGTGCTGAGCCTTTGACGGCCAGAATAGAATGCAATTCAATAATTGATTGATGACCAGTAAGGCGAGAAATACCGCCACGCATCACTGAAATTGGATCGCCAAGTGTCCACAGGACACTTTCATCAGCGTAATGCTTAGTCGCTTCTTCAGCATTGACCCAGCATTGGGGAATGCCACCAGCATCTAGCTTCAAAATACTAAGCACAACAGCTCCTTTCTGCGATTCGCCTGCATTAAGGGTGGCCCCTTAAAACGAACCTTCACCCCTATCTTACAGAAAAGTGCTAGCCCAATCAATTTGAGCAGTTTGCTTCCCTATTCCGCACTCTTAAAAGGGATTAAAAAAGCTTCAAACTGAGCGGCCAGAACAGGCAAAATCCAGTACCTGAGGCAGGTAGAGACTGTATTCACTTAGACCATGATCGCTGCCCTCTAGTACAAGCTGCTGCGTGTGAGCATAAAAATGCACCATTTCTTGCCAATCGAGCAGCTCATCACCTTTTGCTGCCATTAAAAAATAGCGCTCCGGCTTAGATATTTGGCTAATTTGTAGTGACTTTAATTCATCAATATATTGGGCTTTGAAATCAAAGGGCTCATTACTATCGTATTGGGTAAGCTCGCCAACATAAGGCGCTAATTCACGGGCAGCATAGACAGCTGGGTTTAGCACTACTGCCTTACAGTCTAAGTGCTCAGCTAACCAGTTAGTATAAAACCCACCTAGCGAAGAACCAATAATGACAACTTCTGCGGGCTTTACATTTTTCAGATGATCAAGCACCAAATCAATCGCATTTTGGGGTGATGGCGGCAGTTGAGGGCAAAACCATTGCAATGCCGCGCCAGCAGCAATCTTTGCTTGAATAGCTGCGCCCGTTAATTTTGCTTTAGAGGAATTGGGTGAAGAGCGAAAGCCATGTAAATAGACTACTTGCAAAATATCTTGGGTCATTGGGCTAAATCATTCTTTAGGTACTTCAGCCAGCCTAAGCCGGCTTCGGTATTTGTCAGAGGCCTGTACTCGCAACCGATCCAGCCAGAGTAATGCAAGCGGTCAAGGAGTGAAAATAAAAAGGGATAATTAATTTCCCCCGTTCCTGGCTCATGTCTGCCCGGATTATCAGCGAGCTGCATATGTGCAATGCGGGGTAAATATAATTCAATTGTCTTAGCTAGCTCACCAGCCATCCGTTGCGCATGGTAAATATCAAATTGTAAGAAAGCGTTCGGGGCAGCTACCTCATCCAATATTGCAATAGCATGTTCGGTACGTGATAAATAAAAGTGCGGTATATCAAAGGTATTAATGGGCTCTATTAATAATTTAAGCCCCGCATCTTGGAATTCTTTGGCCGCATATTGCAAATTAGCAATAAGTGTTTGGCGTAATAACTGGGTATCAATACCTTCCGGGGCAATACCCGCCAAACAATTTAATTGACGAACCCCTAAAATTTTTGCGTATCGAATTCCAGTTGCTACGCTTAAACGAAATTCGTCAATGCGATTTGGTAAACAGGCCATACCACGTTCATTAGCCTCGGTATTGCCAGGGGGTAAGTTATGTAATACCAGCTTTAAGTGATGCTGATCAAGTTGTGCCTTAATTTCTTCTGCGGCATACGCGTAAGGAAAAAGAAATTCAACTGCCTTGAACCCTGCCTGAGCAGCTCTTTCAAAGCGCGCGAGAAAAGGGACTTCATTAAACAGCAGCGAAAGATTAGCGGCAAATTGGGGCATTTGCTAGATTGTAGCTAGTGACTACCTGGCCTTTTAGGCAAAAATGATTCAGCCGTCTCAACTGGCAATTACAGGCTATATAAAAACCCACTTATCGGATTAATCAAGATCTTGCAGCGGTTTAAGGTACGGGATTTAAATTGGCGTGGGCAATAACTTGCCATCCTGCAGCACTCTTTTGCCATACATCAAGCCGGTACTGTGGTTTTCCCGAGAGCTCTTTACCGTCGATAACCTCTTTTGTGGCGATTGCATAAGAAACAATTAAAGCATTTTCAGAGTAGGTAGCCTTCAGATTGCTGAGGGCATATTCACGAATCTTGGCCTTTTTAATAATCTCCATCCAGGCTGCTTTATTTTGAGCGCCAATGTTTAATACCTGTTGATAATTTGGTGAAACAGTTTTTTCTAGGCCCTGCATGTCGCCATTTTTTACTTGATCCCACCAGAGGCGTTCGAGTTTTTCTGCTTCAACTTGGGCATTTGCTGCGGTAATGACTTGTGCTTGACCCAGCATCGGAACAGCTATTAAGGAAGTCAATATGGATAGCAGGATGAGTGAGCGCTTAAAAAAAATCTTGGTCATGATTATTCTCAGTTGATTTGAATGGAAGTAACTATACCTTGAATTTTGGTATGCCAATGGCAACGATCTGCCGCTGTTCTCTTGGGTTGGTACTCAAAAAGAAAAAAGAGGCCCGAAAGCCTCTTTTTGCTTAATATTTGGCGGAGCGGACGGGACTCGAACCCGCGACCCCCGGCGTGACAGGCCGATATTCTAACCAACTGAACTACCGCTCCAAATAAGGCACAACTTGTGTAACGTCACTCTAAAACGATACTACTAACTGCTTGATACGACTAAAAAAACTGGCGTCCCCAGGGGGATTCGAACCCCCGTACTCACCGTGAAAGGGTGATGTCCTAGGCCTCTAGACGATGGGGACCTGGACTAAATTGTTCAAAATAGTGGTGGAGATAAGCGGGATCGAACCGCTGACCTCTTGCATGCCATGCAAGCGCTCTCCCAGCTGAGCTATACCCCCGCGTTAAATCGCTTAACTTCTTAATTCCTGTCAATTTCTGACCGCACATTCAAACAATCCGTGATTTTAGCCTATTTTTATTCTCTGGCTTGGGCTTACTGAGGAATATGCCTGGCAATGCTTGATGCAGGCCCTTGTTTGACGCCTAACTCAGCACCAAATTTAGACGTTCGGTACAGGCTTCCCACCCCATCAAAGCCATTACTGCATCAATAGCTGGCGTTTGGGTGGTAGCAAATAAAGCAAAACGTAAAGGCATAGCCAAGGCCGGCATTTTTATTTGATGCTCGGCTAAGATAGCCTTAATAACTGCTGCATAGGCTTCTTTCGATGCTTCACAGCCCCCAATTGCGCGCTTTAAATCGGTTAAGGCAGGCTTGATTGCTGCTGGTATATGAGCCGCAATCTGTTCTGCAGAATGCTGTGGAGCGGGTGCGTAAAATAATTTTGCACCATCCGCAATTTCTAATAAGGTGTTGGCTCGATCTTTTAGTAGCCCTACTACTTGCTCAAAGTTGGGGCCCTGCTGAATATCAATGCCACGCTCTTCGGCAAAAGGCCGCACTAGTTCGCTTAAGTACTTTGTATCAGCCTGCTGAATGTAATGGTGATTTAACCAAAGTAATTTTTCAGGATTATGTTGCGCAGGAGACCTGCCAAGATGCTCTAACTCAAACCAAGCAACAAATTGCTCTTTTGTAAATATTTCCGCATCACCATGAGCCCAGCCTAATCGAGCTAAATAATTCAAAATGGCTTCTGGTAAATAGCCCGCCTTTTGGTAATCGCGCACGCTCATAGCGCCATTACGCTTACTCATTTTTTCACCCATATCATTTAAGACGGTAGGTAAATGGGCATATATTGGTGGCGTACCGCCTAAAGCACGCATAATATTAATTTGCCGCGGGGTGTTATTGACATGGTCATCGCCGCGAATAACATGGGTAATTTTCATATCCATATCATCTACCACGACACAAAAGTTATAGGTCGGCGTACCATCGGTGCGCGCAATCACTAAATCATCAAGTTCATCATTGCCAATTTCAATTAAACCTTTTACGGCATCTTGCCAAGCCACGCTGCCATTAAGCGGGTTTTTAAAACGAATGACCGGGCTTACGCCAATAGGTGGCTCTGGCAATGCTTTGCCAGGTTCAGGGCGCCAGAGGCCGTTGTAGCGGGGTTTTTCTTTATTCGCCATTTGCGCATCACGCAAGGCATTTAAATCAAGCTCACTCATGTAGCAAGGATAGGCTAAGCCATTTTTTAACATTTCCTGAATGACCGACTGGTAGCGATCAAGCCGTTGCATTTGATAAATGGGCCCTTCATCAGGATCAAGCCCTAACCAATGCAATCCCTCAAGGATGACCTCAACTGCCTCTAGCGTGGAGCGCTCTTGATCGGTATCTTCGATGCGCAAAATAAATTGGCCTTGATGATGACGCGCAAAAGCCCAGGGGTATAAGGCACTACGTAAGTTACCTAAATGGATGAAGCCAGTTGGGCTAGGAGCAAAACGGGTCCGGATGGTCATATTGCTTATTATCTCAGGTCATGAGTTATTTTCTAAAACCGTGGATACTTTAAGGATGAATCAATTACTGGTATTTATTTGTGATGGCGCACCGGTACGCGGTGAAATCGTTAGTATTGGAAGTGCTTGGCAAGCCATTCTAGAGCACCGCAACGAGCCCTTGGCGGTTCGTAAAATCTTGGGCGATTTTGTCTCTGCAGCCACCCTCCTCAGTGCCAGCTTAAAATTTGATGGCACTTTAATTATTCAAGCGCAAAGCAAAGGCCCAGTTTCTTTATTGGTAGTGGAATGCACTGCTAATTTAACCGTGCGTGCGACCGTAAAATTAGCGCCAGATTGCGGCGAAATTAATGCAGCTGCTACCCTTAGCGAGCTTCTTGATGCCAATAATACCGGCCGCCTAGTCATCACCTTAGACGCAGCTGAACGAAAGCCTGGGCAAGCCCCTTATCAGGGTATCGTGGCTCTTCAACAAGATGATGCTGCGGGTCACTCAAAGCCAGTGACTTCGGTAGCTGAAGCAATCATGTTGTATATGCGTAATTCAGAACAACTGGATACCCGCATTTGGTTAGCTAGTAACGATACAAGCTTAGGTGGTCTGCTATTACAACGCTTACCCAATTCGAGTGGGCACGCGCACTTAGATCCCGAATTAGCAAGCGAAGGTTGGCAGCGGATTCAGTTTTTAGGGGAAACGATTACTGCTAATGAGCTACTGACACTTGAGCCTGAAACAAACTTGCGCCGACTCTTTCTGGAAGAATCAGCAACCGCAGGGGTACGGAGCTTTCCTGCGCGCTCAGTCCAATTTGCCTGTCGTTGTTCGCGCCAGAAAGTCGCCGATGTATTACGCATGCTGGGTGAACCTGAAGTAGAAAGTTTGTTGGCTGAACGTGGAGATGTAGAAACGATCTGCGACTTTTGTGGCAAAACCTATTCGTTTGATCCCGTAGATTGTCGTCAAGTATTTAAAACTGATTTACTGAGCGATGCCACTAGACCGGCATCGAAGGGGCACTAAGGACTATTAGCCTACTACTTGTTAGGCTCAGTTCCGTTAGCGGCATTTACTGCCAAGGGCTTTTCCGCAGGCAATATTTGTACATAATATTCACCTTCCTTAAGCATGCCATGCTCCGAACGAGCGCGCTCTTCAATTGCCCGTGTGCCCTCTTTTAAATCTTTGACATCGCCACTTAACTTCGCATTGCGCAAGGTAAGGAGCTGGTTCTTTTCCTGCTGGGCATTGAGTTGACCTTCCATTTCATAAACCCGTAACCACCCTCCTTTACCTAACCATAAAGGGTACTGAATACCGATAAAAAGCAGTAGCATCGAGTAAACAATAATTCTCATGTTTGAGATGTCGGCAGTATGAAAATGAAAAGGTTAGTAGGATGAAATGAGAATAAAAATTAACGTTTTAAATTATAAAAAACTGCTTTACCTGGATAAGTAGCAATATCCCCTAAATCTTCTTCAATGCGCAATAATTGATTGTATTTCGCTATCCGGTCTGAGCGTGATAAAGACCCCGTTTTAATTTGTCCTACATTGGTACCCACAGCAATATCGGCAATCGTACTATCTTCGGTTTCCCCAGAGCGATGGGAAATGACCGCGGTATAGTTAGCCCGTTTTGCCATCTCAATTGCTGCAAATGTCTCAGTTAGCGTGCCAATTTGATTAATCTTAATGAGGATTGAATTAGCCACACCCTTATCAATTCCTTCTTGCAAGATTCTGGTATTGGTAACGAATAAATCATCACCGACCAGCTGAATTTTCTTGCCTAGCTTGTCAGTAATATTGGCCCAACCATCCCAATCTGCTTCATGCATGCCATCTTCAATCGACACAATTGGAAATTGATCGGCTAACTGGCCTAAATAATCGGCAAATTCAGTTGAGCTAAGCTGCAAGCCTTCACCACTTAAGTGATATTTGCCATCTTTATAGAATTCGCTCGCAGCACAATCTAAGGCCAAAAGAACGTCTTCACCCGCTTGATATCCAGCTTGATCAATCGCACTTAAAATAGTCTGTAAACACTCTTGATTGCTAGTGAAGTTAGGTGCAAATCCACCTTCATCACCAACTGAAGTTGGCATATTTTTCGCCTGCAAAATCTTTTTCAGGGCATGAAAAATTTCTGCACCACACCGCAGAGCCTCACGAAAGTTTTTTGCTCCTACTGGCATGATCATGAATTCTTGAATATCAAGGCTGTTATTTGCGTGGGCACCGCCATTGACAATATTCATCATGGGTACGGGCAATTGCATGCCACCTGAGCCGCCAAAGTAACGATATAAAGGCAGGCCTGCTTCTTGGGCCGCTGCGCGTGCTACAGCCATCGAGACCGCAAGGGTGGCGTTTGCACCTAGTCGGGCTTTATTGTGCGTGCCATCTAATTCAATTAAGGTGTGATCTAAAAAAGCCTGCTCACTGGCATCTAAACCCATTACGGCTTCAGATATTTCAGTATTCACATGCTGTACGGCTTTTAGTACGCCTTTGCCTAAATAACGCTTGTCGTCACCATCGCGCAGCTCAATAGCTTCGCGTGAACCTGTGGAGGCACCAGAGGGCACTGCGGCGCGACCAATCACGCCAGATTCAAGCAAAACATCGCACTCAACTGTGGGGTTGCCGCGTGAATCTAAAATTTCCCGGCCAATAATATCAACAATGGCGCTCATGCACCTTCTCCTAAAGCATTTAAATTAAAAATCATCTTCAATGAAGATCCCGTCTTTTTTCACCACTGCATCAATCGTTAGCAGTGATTCAAGTAGTTCTTGCATGCGATTTAATGGCACTGCATTGGGGCCATCAGAAAGCGCATTAGCCGGGTCTGGATGGGTTTCCATAAAAATACCGCTAATGCCTGCTGCAACTGCTGCCCGCGCGAGCACGGGCACAAACTCACGTTGCCCACCGCTACTAGTACCCTGTCCGCCGGGTAACTGAACTGAGTGCGTTGCATCGAAGACCACGGGGGCTTGCGTTGCTCGCAAAATTGCTAAGCTACGCATATCGGCTACTAAATTGTTGTAGCCAAAAGTAGTACCCCGCTCACAGACTAAAAACGGCTGGGATAGACCTTTTTCTTTAGCTGCATCGCGTGCTTTATCCAGCACATTAAACATCTCTTGTGGAGACAAAAATTGCCCTTTTTTTATATTCACTGGTTTGCCGCTTTGCGCGCATGCCCGAATAAAATCCGTTTGCCGACATAAAAATGCAGGGGTTTGAAGAACATCAACAATCGCTGCTACGGGCGCAATTTCAGGAATATCATGCACGTCGGTTAGCACCGGCACCCCAATTTCCTTTTTTACCTTTGCTAAAATTTCTAGCCCTCGCTCCATCCCTAGCCCGCGATAAGAGTTGCCCGATGAGCGATTCGCTTTATCAAAAGAGGATTTATAAATAAAGTGCATCCCTAGGGCACTCGTAATCGCTTTTAGTTCGCCGGCAATGTCTAGGGCAGATTGCTCCGATTCAATAACGCAAGGGCCCGCAATTAAAAAGAGGGGTTGCTTCAAGC
Source organism: uncultured beta proteobacterium (assembly GCA_903837335.1). GTDB lineage: Bacteria > Pseudomonadota > Gammaproteobacteria > Burkholderiales > Burkholderiaceae > Polynucleobacter. The sequence continues at coordinate 23,019 of CAILUH010000016.1, forward strand.
CAATAGGAAAGCCACAGAGTTGCAGCGCGCTATCAATCTTCGTCATCAGGCGGTCACCGTTGCAGCAATTTGATGTCGTTCAAGGGCAGCCTTAATAAAAGCGAGAAACAATGGATGCCCTGTGCGCGGGGTTGACGTAAATTCTGGGTGAAATTGCACTCCAAAAAACCAGGGATGCATCGCTGCTGGTAGTTCCATCATTTCAGGTAATAATTCATTAGGTGTATGGGCAGAAATAATTAAGCCAGCCTTTTCTAAGCGAGGTACATAGGCATTATTCACTTCATAGCGATGGCGGTGGCGCTCATTGACCACATCCCCATAGATGCGGTGCGCCAAGGTAGCCGACTTTACTGGACAACTTTGCGAGCCTAAACGCATCGTGCCACCCAAATCGGAATCACTAGCGCGTTTTTCAATCCGCCCTTCACGGTCAAGCCATTCGGTAATTAGAGCTACTACAGGATGAGGTGTATCAAGGTCAAATTCGGTGCTATTTGCGCCCTGAATTTGCGCTACATGGCGAGCAAATTCAATGACCGCCAATTGCATGCCTAAGCAAATACCTAAGTAAGGAATTTTATTTTCCCGCGCGTAACGAATTGCTGCTATCTTACCCTCGGTACCGCGCTTACCAAAGCCCCCAGGTACCAAGATGGCATCTAAATCTTGTAAGCAAGCGATACCCGATTTTTCAATTTGCTCCGAATCAATATAACGAATATTCACTTTAGTTTGATTGTGAATACCCGCATGACGCAAGGCTTCAATTAAGGATTTATACGACTCGGTCAGATCGACATATTTACCAACCATGCCAATACAAATTTCATTTTGTGGGTTTTCTAATTCATAAACCAGTTTTTTCCAGACCGACAAATCAGCTGGCTTAGCTTCTATCTCAAGCTCGCGACAAATAAGATCGTCCATTCCTTGGGCATGAAGCATTTCAGGAATTTTATAAATCGTATCGACATCCCACACTGAAATTACCGCCTCTTCACGGACATTAGAAAATAAGGAAATTTTGGCGCGCTCATCTTCAGGAATAGGTCGGTCGGCGCGGCACAATAAAACATTGGGCAAAATACCAATTTCGCGCAGCTTTTGCACTGAGTGCTGGGTAGGCTTCGTTTTTAGTTCGCCAGCGCTAGCAATATAAGGTACTAAAGTCAGGTGAACATAGGCGCAACTTCCTTTAGGCATCCGTAAACCCATTTGGCGAGCTGCCTCTAAAAAAGGCAAAGATTCAATATCGCCAACCGTGCCGCCAATTTCGCAGATAGCAACATCTGCATGCCCATCGTGGCTCGCTAAAGCACCCTTCTCAATAAAGCGCAAAATTTCATTGGTAATGTGGGGAATTACTTGTACGGTTTTTCCTAGATATTCACCGCGCCGCTCTTTGCGAATCACCGACTCATAGATTTGCCCGGTGGTGAAGTTATTACTTTTCCGCATTTTGGCCGAGATAAAACGCTCATAATGCCCAAGATCAAGGTCGGTTTCAGCGCCATCTTCAGTCACAAAAACCTCGCCATGTTGAAACGGACTCATCGTGCCAGGATCTACATTGATATAGGGGTCTAATTTGAGGAGGGTGACCTTCAGGCCGCGGGATTCAAGAATCGCGGCGAGCGAGGCGGCTGCAATACCCTTCCCAAGGGAAGAAACTACGCCGCCAGTGACAAAAACAAATTTAGTCATCGCTTAGGCTCGGTTGGAAATGGTAATTATACCGATACCGGACTACAACACGCCAAAGTACGCAAATTTCCCTATCCCCCCTTGATCTTGTAATTACTGCACCAAACTAGGGGGAAAGTCGTGCTGATCGGGCCCCAACGATTTACAATAGGGGTCTAAATAGAGTCAAAACTTACCTCGAGGACTAAAGATGTTAGACACCTATAACGCCCAAGTTGCTGAACGTGCCGCCCTGGGAATTCCGCCTCTACCGCTAACTAAAGATCAAACATCCCTATTAATCGACCTGATCAAAAATCCGCCTGCGGGTACCGAACAGCAGCTAGTTGATTTAATTACTTTTCGCGTGCCTGCTGGGGTGGATGAAGCTGCTAAGGTAAAAGCTGAATTTCTCGATAAAGTAGCGAAGGGAGAAGAAAAAACGCCCCTACTCTCACCTATTGAAGCTACTGAGTTGCTCGGTACGATGTTAGGTGGTTACAACATTAAGCCTTTAGTCGACTTATTAAGCAATGCTGAATGTGGCGCCACTGCAGCTGCCGTATTGAAAAAAACCCTGTTAATGTTTGATTACTTTAATGATGTGCAAGAGCTCGCTGAAAAAGGCAATGTTAACGCCATAGCCGTCATGCAAAGCTGGGCTGCCGCTGAATGGTTTACTAGTCGCCCAGCTGTACCAGAAACAATGGTTTTAACGGTTTTTAAAGTGACCGGCGAAACGAATACTGATGATTTATCACCAGCGCCAGATGCCTGGAGTCGCCCCGATATTCCGCTGCACGCTACTGTCATGCTGAAAAACCCACGAGCTGGCATCGAGCCTGATGAAGTTGGGGTTCGCGGTCCCATGAAACAAATTGTTGAGTTGCAGAAAAAAGGCCATCAAATTGCGTATGTCGGCGATGTCGTAGGCACTGGGTCATCGCGTAAATCAGCTACTAATTCGGTACTGTGGTGGACTGGTCAAGATATTCCTTTTGTCCCCAATAAGCGCTTTGGTGGCGTCTGTTTAGGGAGCAAAATTGCCCCCATCTTTTTTAACACCATGGAAGATGCTGGCGCATTACCGATTGAACTAGATGTTTCGCAAATGAATATGGGTGATGTTATCGAATTACGTCCCTATGAAGGTAAAGCGCTCAAAGACGGCAAAGTTATTGCTGAATTTAAATTAAAGTCGCCAGTTATCTTGGATGAGGTTCGTGCAGGCGGACGCATTCCCCTTATCGTCGGACGCGGCCTGACAGCTAAAGCGCGCGCTGCCTTAGGTTTGCCAGCATCAACCGAGTTCCGTGTGCCATTAAGCCCGCCTGATCATAAAAAAGGCTTTAGTTTGGCGCAAAAAATTGTGGGTCGAGCATGTGGCTTGCCTGAAGGTCAAGGTGTTCTGCCAGGCACTTACTGCGAGCCCCACATGACTACAGTTGGATCGCAAGACACGACTGGTCCAATGACCCGGGATGAACTAAAAGATTTAGCCTGCCTCGGGTTTTCTGCCGACTTAGTCATGCAATCGTTCTGTCATACCTCGGCCTATCCTAAGCCGGTTGATATTCGCACTCATCATGAGTTACCCGCCTTTATGACTAATCGTGGCGGCGTGGCCTTGCGCCCTGGTGATGGGGTCATTCATAGCTGGTTAAACCGCCTATTACTGCCAGATACCTGCGGTACTGGTGGCGATAGCCATACCCGCTTTCCAATTGGGATTTCATTTCCTGCCGGCTCTGGCCTGGTCGCTTTTGCTGCGGCCACTGGCGTCATGCCACTCGACATGCCTGAGTCGGTCTTAATACGCTTTAAAGGCAAAATGCAACCCGGTATTACTTTGCGCGATTTAGTCAATGCGATTCCGCTCTATGCCATCAAACGGGGCTTGCTTACGGTGGAAAAAACGGGCAAGAAAAATATTTTTTCTGGACGCATATTAGAAATTGAAGGCCTGCCTGATTTAAAGGTAGAACAAGCCTTTGAGCTCTCAGATGCATCTGCTGAACGTTCTGCTGGCGGTTGCACGGTGCATTTAAATAAAGAGCCCATCATTGAATACATGCGCTCCAACATCACCTTAATGAAGTGGATGATTGCAAATGGATATGAAGATAAGCGTACCTTGGGCCGTCGTATCAAAGCCATGGAAGCGTGGATTGCCAATCCACAACTCTTAAAAGCCGATGCGAACGCCGACTACGCTGAAATTATTGAAATCAATATTGATGAAATTAAAGAGCCAATTTTGGCCTGTCCTAACGATCCAGATGACGTGAAATTTTTATCCGAGGTTGCTGGCGCGAAGATTGATGAGGTTTTTATTGGCTCATGCATGACCAATATTGGGCACTTCCGCGCAGCGGGCAAAGTACTCGAAGGCAAAACCGATATCCCCACCCGCCTCTGGATTGCACCGCCCACCAAGATGGATGCAATGATTCTCACGGAAGAAGGCTATTACGGCATCTTGGGTCGCACGGGTGCACGGATGGAAGCGCCAGGATGTTCTTTGTGTATGGGTAATCAAGCCCAAATGCGCAAAGGCGCTACCGCTGTCTCTACTTCAACACGCAATTTCCCTAATCGCTTAGGCATCGATACCCAAGTCTATTTGGCCTCTGCTGAATTGGCGGCGGTTGCTGCACTCTTAGGGCGATTACCCACGCCTAAAGAATACTTGGAGCAAGTTGCTGCACTCGATAGCAAATCGTCGGAAGTGTATCGTTATATGAATTTTGACAAAATCAAAAGCTTCAGTGAAATGGCGGATACCGTTACAGTCTAACCCGTTATTAAATCTCTAATGCCAGCTCTTGTCTGGCATTAGCGTTTCTGAGGCCCTTAGCCCACGCTGAAGTAACTAAGCCGGTTTTTTCCTGAATTAATTGCGCACGTTTTTTTATGCTTTTCCATTCAGCATAAATATGTGGTCCTTTAAAAGCAATGGCGACAGCATTGCAATCATGTGATTCGGGAAACAACAGTACTCGATCATGAAATGCCTGACAAATATTTTTCAGATTCCGTTTAAAACTGGAATGCTGTGAAAATAAATTAACTGTCATTACCCCCGGGCCACGCAAAACGCCATAACAAGCCCGATAAAATTCGAGTGAGCTTAACACTGGCCCTTCGGCTGCTACATCATATAAGTCAACCTGCAGGGCATCGTATTGCTCGGCATTGGCACTGGCGAGCACGAATTCTAAGGCATCAATTTGCTTTACTTGTAAACGTCGATCATCATCTGGCAAATAAAACATGGTGCGCGCAGCAATAATCACGGCAGGGTTTAATTCAATAGCAGTGGTTTTGACGGCTGGACAATACCGATACTGAAACTTAGCTAAAGCGCCAGTACCCAAACCTAATTGAGCTACTTGCAAGCCTGGGCGACTTTCTAAAAAAAGCAACCAAGCCATCATTTGCTGGTTGTAATCTAAATAAATTTCATCAGGATCATTTAAACGCATGGCCCCCTGAATAAGATCGCTACCAAAATGTAAATAGCGAATACCGCCCGACTCAGAAAAAGTCACTGCTTCGGTTGCTAAATTAGGTAACTCACCTGCGGCCATTTGCATAAACCCGAGACTAATTAACCCAATAACGGGCATTGCGAAATAAACGCATCCACGGACTAGCGCCATCGGCGATGGCATTCCATTCTGGCGGATGCCAACTCAGCTGAGCGGTACGAAAAACCCGTTCTGGGTGCGGCATCATAATGGTGAAACGACCATCGGGAGTAGTTACGCCAGTTAATCCATCTGCTGAACCATTCGGATTTAGCGGATACGTTTCAGTCGCTTCACCACGGTGATTTATAAACCGTAAAGTGCCTAAATGGGCTGCGCGCAATTGCTCGATATTGCCTTGCCGGCTAAAGTTTGCATAGCCTTCGCCATGTGAAACTGCAATGGGAAGATGGCTACCGGTCATACCTTGAGTAAAGATAGAGGGCGATGGTAAGACTTCGACCATAGCTAAGCGGGCTTCAAATTGTTCTGATAGATTGCGCGTAAATTGTGGCCACGATGCAGCACCAGGAATAATAGGTGCTAAATTACTCATCATTTGGCAACCATTACAAACACCTAAAGCAAAACTATTTGCTTTAGCAAAAAATTGTGCAAACTGATCACGCAATTGAGAATTAAACAGAATGGTTTTAGCCCATCCTCCGCCTGCCCCCAAAACATCGCCATAACTAAAGCCGCCACAGGCCACTAAACCCTGAAAGCAGCTTAACTGCGCCCTTCCGGCAATTAAATCCGACATATGCACGTCAAAGGTATCAAAACCAGCCCAATGGATAGCGTACGCCATTTCAACATGGGAGTTCACGCCCTGTTCACGCAAAATTGCTACTGGCGGACGCACGCCCTTCTGGATGAAAGGTGCAGCAATATCTTGCTGGGCATCAAAGGTAACTATGGGGGTCATTCCTGGATCACTGAGATCATCCAGTAAGTTGAACTCACTATCCGCGCAAGCAGGATTATCACGTCCACGCGCAATCTGCCAACTGGTGTTTTGCCAGAGTTTTTGTAACGATTCTCGGCTGGCGCTATAAATCTTTTTTGCATCCCGCCAAATTTCAATCATGCCAGTAGTATTGGGTTTGCCAATCACGTGGCTACAAGCACTTAAATTGAGGCGTCGTAAGATCGCAAAAACAGCATCACGTTGACTGCGCCTAATTTGAATGACAACCCCTAACTCTTCATTGAATAAAGCCCGCATAGTGAGGTCGTGGCGCTTACCTGAAATTTGTTGCGCCCAATTTTTAGCATCACCGTAGTCGGCTTCTTGTTGGGGGTCTACCGCTAGCATATCCACATTAAGCGCAATGCCACAATGCGTAGCAAAGGCCATTTCAGCTACGCAAGCAAATAAGCCGCCATCAGAGCGATCATGATAGGCTAATATCATCTGGTGTTGCCGTAACTCAATCACTGCAGCAGCTAGGGCCTTGAGGTCATCCGCTGAATCTACATCAGGTGTAGAAGATCCCGTTTGATTTAATACTTGCGCCAAAATACTACTCGCCAAGCGATTTTTACCGCGACCTAAATCGATTAGAACAAGCTCGGTATCTTGCAAAGAATGCGTCATATCATCGGCTTGTAGAACAGGTGTTAAGGTAGCGCGTACATCCTCTACGGGTGCAAAAGCCGAAATAATTAATGAGACGGGGGCAATCACTTCCTTTAGCTCACCGGCAGCTTGCCAAGTGGTAGCCATGGATAGAGAGTCTTTTCCTACCGGAATCGAAATACCCAAAGCAGGACATAAATCCATACCCAATGTTTTAACCGCTGCAAATAATTTGGCATCTTCACCAGCGACACCGCAAGCCGCCATCCAGTTAGCCGATAACTTCACATCTGCTAGCGCACGAATATCGGCTGCAAAAAGATTGGTTAAGGCTTCACCAACTGCCATGCGAGCTGCAGCGGGCGCATCTATTACAGCTAGCGGAGTACGCTCCCCCATCGCCATAGCTTCACCCCGATACGCTTTAAAATCCATCAGGGTAACCGCACAATCAGCTACCGGTACCTGCCATGGACCGACCAATTGATCGCGCGCATTTAAACCGCCTACAGTACGATCACCAATCGTAATTAAAAAACCTTTACTGGCTACCGTAGGTTGTTGCAAAACCCACGCAATACAAGTCGCTAAATCGGTATCGTCTAGATTGAGTTCAGCAAAGGAAGTTTTAGTACTCTCAACCGTACGATGCATACGCGGTGGCTTACCCAGCAAAACGTCCATCGGCATATCAATAGGCCAAGCAGCATCAGCAGCTGGATTTTGCCGCTCATCCTGTAAACGTAATTGACGCTCTAGGGTTGCACTACCAACTACAGCCATTGGACATCTTTCCCGCGCGCATATCTGTTGTAATAGTGCGAGACTTGCACTGTCAATCGCTAAGACGTAACGTTCTTGCGCTTCATTGCACCAAATTTCTGCGGGGCTCATGCCGCTTTCTTCTAGTGGAATATGGCGAAGCTGAAAATCGGCGCCTAAGCCTGCACCATCGGCTAGCTCGGGAAACGCATTCGATAAGCCGCCAGCCCCTACATCATGAATAGAAATAATTGGATTTTTTTCGCCCAAATGACAACAGGCATTAATAACTTCTTGCACGCGCCGTTCAATTTCAGGATTACCTCGTTGTACCGAATTAAAATCTAAATCGGCAGTGTTCGTGCCGGTGCTAACCGAGCTTCCTGTAGCGCCCCCCATACCAATGCGCATTCCAGGACCGCCCAATTGAATTAATAAATGCCCTGCTTGAATGGGTTTTTTTGCCGTATGGTTAGCCGCAATATTGCCAATGCCTCCAGCAATCATGATGGGCTTGTGATAACCCCGGCGCACGCCATCGATCGTTTGCTCATAAACCCGAAAGTAGCCACCTAAATTGGCTCGCCCAAATTCATTATTAAAGGCTGCGCCACCAAGGGGGCCTTCGATCATAATTTGCAAAGGGGAAGCAATGCGTTCAGGTTTGCCATAAGGCGCTTTCTCCCAAGGCAAATCGGTATCAGGTAGGTGTAAATGCGAGACTGAAAATCCCGTTAAGCCAGCTTTTGGCCGCCCACCAATGCCAGTAGCCCCTTCGTCGCGGATTTCTCCGCCAGCCCCAGTTGAAGCCCCAGGAAAAGGTGCAATACCAGTCGGGTGATTATGCGTCTCTACCTTCATTAAGGTATGCATGACGCAATCTGCTTTTTGATATTGATACGCACTACCTTGTGGAGTCCAAGTTTCGACTTCACAGCCAGCCATTACTGCCGAGTTATCAGAGTAAGCTACGATCGTGCCCTGCGGCTGTAAACGATGCGTATTGCGAATCATCGCAAAGAGAGATTGATCTTGTTCGATGCCATCGATAGTCCAAGTCGCATTAAAAATTTTATGTCGGCAATGCTCACTATTGGCTTGCGCGAACATCATCAGCTCTACATCGCTTGGGTCGCGCTTTAAGCGCTGAAAGTTGGTCGCTAAATAGTTAATTTCATCCGTCGATAAGGCTAGGCCTAAATCGGTATTCGCTTGTTGTAAAGCATCCTCACCATGGGCTAAGACAGCAATCCGCTGCAAGGGCGTATCAGCTAAAGATTGATATAACCCTTCTGCTTGATCAAGCTCAACTATTACGGCTTCAGTCATGCGATCATGAATGGCACTCAAAATGAAGTCCTGCTCCTTGGCAGATAACGCTTTAGCTGAGCGCCAGGTAAAGCGAATGCCGCGTTCAATCCTGAAGATTTGAAGACCGCATTGACGGGCAATTTCGGTAGCCTTACTTGCCCATGGCGATACTGTGCCAAACCGAGGAATAGCGATAGCTTGACCAACGTTCTTTGGCGATTTTTCTTTAGTCTTATATGGATCACCATAGGCTAACAAAGCCTCTAATACCTTGGTTTGCTCTTCATCTAAAGCGGTTTTAGACCAAACAAAATGCAGGTACTGCCCTTGCATCGAATCAAGCATGACCCCTTGCTTGGCAAGATCAGCTAAAAGCCGTTGCTGGCGAAAGGAAGAGAGGGCGTCAGCCCCTGGCAAACAACGAAAAAAAGACATCCTTAGATTATAAGAGTTGTCTTCATTCGGGTAGTAGGCGCCCGCCCTGCAGGTGCAGTTGACGCCCACAACGCTTTGCCAAAGTAATATCGTGGGTGACTAAAATGAGGGTTGAACCAGTATGTTGATTTAAGGCAAATAAAAGCTCAATAATCTTTGCCCCAGTTTGCTCATCTAGGCTGCCAGTCGGCTCATCGGCAAATAACATCGCTGGCTTACCAATAAACGCACGGGCTAACGCGACGCGCTGCTGCTCGCCTCCCGATAAGGTGCGTGGAAAATGATGCAAGCGCTGCAGAAGACCAACTTTAGTTAGCCAGTTAATCGCCTCAGCCCGCGCTAATCCGCTCTCGATACCGCGCAACTCGAGTGGCAGCATGGCATTTTCAAGCGCTGTAAGGTGGGGTATTAATTGAAATGATTGAAATACAAAACCCAGTGTTTTACCGCGGCAGCGAGCACGCTCGTCTTCATCTAAATCGCTAAATGGCTTGCCCATCAATTGAATGGAGCCACTTGTAGGCGTATCTAGGCCTGCCAGTATGCCTAGTAAAGTACTTTTACCGGAGCCCGAAGCACCAACAATAGAAATGCTCTCACCCGTCAAAATGCTAAAGCTAATGTCATCTAAGATGGTTAAAGGGCCGTCGCTTGTTGGCACCGTTTTATTAATCTGCTCAGCCTGTAAGGCGAAATAAGCATCTGGCTGGGAAGCAGGAAAATGATTGGGCTGAAGCATAAAATAGCGATTTGGGTCTAGGTGGCTCTTTTAAAGGAGGCAAGTTGTTACGTAGCAATTTACTAATAGCACTTATCTTACTCGTGCTCGGGTTTTTTGGGCGGGCAGATGCTGAGCCGAGCACAACAAGCCAAACTAGCTCCCTGAAGCAGGGCAGTCAGAGTCATTTACCGGTCTTGCTTGTGCTGGGCGACAGCCTCTCGGCTGAATATGGCATTAGCCGAGGTGAAGGCTGGGTCAACCTACTTGAGCGTCGCATCAATGACAGAGGGGCCACATGGCAAGTATTCAATGCCAGTATTAGTGGTGAGACCACTGCGGGGGGCTTAAGTCGCTTGCCCGACCTACTACAGCAAAAAAAACCGCAATTGGTAATTATTGAATTGGGTGCTAACGATGCTTTACGTGGGCTTGCCTTAAGTAGCTCAGAAAAAAACTTGCGCACCATGGTGCAGCTAAGCCTAAAGACAAAAGCGAAAGTCTTACTCTTGGGCATGCGGATTCCGAGTAATTACGGCGCCACCTACAGTAAGCAATTTGCAAACATGTATTCAACCATCGCAACAGCTGAAAAGATTAACCTCGTGCCATTTTTTTTGCAAGGAGTGGCAGAAAAACCCGAATTATTTCAGGCTGACCGCTTACACCCAAGAGCAGAAGCCCAAACTATTTTGTTACAAAATGTCTGGGGCAAGTTAGCACCCCTGCTCTAGCTACCCGCAGCTAGATTAGCACTTGCCTGCTTCAGGGGGTTAATCATTTTTACGCCTGCACTGTCACGCCAATGCATCATAAAACTGGCAAAGTCGACTTGAGCTGCCATTTGATTAATTTGTTGCGCTTGAGCTTGCTGCACTTTAGGATCGAGTGCAGCGGCAGGCCGCACTTCTCCAACCACATAAAGTGTCGTACCTGCCCCAGTATTTGCAATTGATAGGGATACGGGTAATTTGGCAGCATCAGCAGCCATTACCGCATCTAGGGATTCAGCGCTTAAATTGACAGGTTTGTTACGTGAAATCCAGACCGCCGCACTAAAACCAGCCGTGTTTTTAGGATCTTTTTGCAGCGCTGCAAAACGCTCAGCCGCAGCGGTAGTAGCCAACTTCTCGGCCAATTGCAAACTCACTTGGCGCTTCACTTCTGCCATCACATCCTTTAAGGGCAAGATACTCGCAGGATGAATCTCGGTTATACGCGCGGAAACAAAAACACCAGGGTTAATTTGTACGGCCTCAATATTGCGCTTATTTTTAATGGCGTCATCACGAAACAAAGCTTGTAAAACCTTGACATTATTTAACGGGCTGCCTTTAGGCAAGCTAGCAGCACTGGTGCGGGTTACGCCCTTTTGCGTTTGAATGCTGAGCTTTAATTTATCCGCTGCAGGTTTTAGGCTATCTGCCTGTTCATAAGTCAAATTGACAAACGCATCGGCTTTTTCACCAAAAACTTTAGGATCTTCCTTTGGATCGGCTTGCAAAACTAAAAACTGCACATCAACCTCTTCGGGGGTGGCAAACAATTTAGTATTGGCATCGTAGAAAGCTTTAATCTCGGCTTCGCTCGGATTTACTTTGTTGACATAATCGCTAGCATTAAAGGATAAGGCTTGAATTTGTCGCTCTGTGCCGTACAAGGCAGTAATCTGGTTGGCTAATTTAGGAACAGGTAATTCTGTACGCGCCACCGAGCTTACTAATTGCTGCACCATTAAGTCAAATCGTTGCGAGCCCTCGAACTGCTCTACGCTCATGCCGTTACTGGCTAATAGCTGGCGATATTTAGCAGCATCAAAACTACCATTAGCTTCATATAAAGCGCGAATTTCAGGAATCCGCTTTAAATTTTGCGCCAAAGCTTCATTGCTGACGCGTAAATTTAATTGTTTGACTGCAAAGCCCATCAGCCGCTGCTGCAAAATTTCATCTAAGACTGCCTGCTTAAAGCCTAAACTTTGCGCTATTTGTCCTTGTACGCCAATGCGGTCTGCCTGACGTTTGGCCGCAGCATCAATTTCTTGCATCGTAATGGGATTGCCATCGACCTTCATTACATCGGTTGCTTTATCCATAAACCCGGTGTAACCCGAAATTCCCCAGAGGGCAAATGAGGGCACAATCAACAGCAATAAAATG